>DASUGV010000052.1:0-7440 GCA_036273835.1 Rhodocyclaceae bacterium | reverse complement strand
ATCTTGCGCACGGCGAATCCAGCCAGCAATTGTCGCAGCAGTTATCTGGCATATCCGTGCGCGGCAAGCTCAAGCGCTTTCGTTGCCTGGCGACGTTGCGGACCGATGAATATCAGATTTTGCAAGCGGAGCTGCCTGCTGTACCGCCGGACGAAATACGTCAGGCCTTGCGTTGGAGCATCCGCGAGTTGGTCGACTATCCGGTCGACGATGTCGGTGCTGACTATCTCGAAATACCCGTGAACAACGAACAGATGGGCGTCCGCGCCGCCTATGTTGTGTGCGCGCGCGGAACGGCTTTGAGCCGCTATGTGAATGCGTTCGAATCGGCCAAGGCGAAGTTGATGGTGGCCGATGTGGCGGAGACCGCGCATCGCAATTTGGCCGCGCTGTGTCCGGTTGGTGACAATGGCATATTGTTGGTGGCGGTGATGCCGGACCATTGCTTGCTGACTTTTGCGCGCAAGGGCGAGCTCTGCATGAGCCGCCGCATCGATGTGGGCCTGACTGCGCTGATGGATGCGGACGAGAATCGCCGCAGCGAATTGTTCGATCGCATCCTGCTCGAATTGCAGCGATCGCTCGATGGATTCGAACGTCAGTTTCACTTTGCGCCGCTGGCCAAGATAATGGTCTCGCCGCTGCCGGACGATATTCACTTGTTGCCTTTCCTGGTCGACAACCTGTACCAGAAAGTCGAGTCGCTGGATCTAGCGACGCTGATGGATTTTTCGGCGGTGCCGGCACTGGCGAATCCGGCGATTCAATCGGCATATCTGACTTTGCTCGGCGCAGGTTTGCGCGATGAGACGGCGACGGACGCGAATACGTCAGAAAGCGCGACGGCGAACTGATGCCACGCCATATCAACCTTCTCGATCCGCCGACGAAATCTAGTTCGCCGTATCGCACAGTCTTGCTGATGGGCGTACCGGTAGTGCTGGTGCTGGTGGTGACCCTGACGATGGGCGGGATTGCCAAATATCGCGTAAGCGTTCTCAAACAGCAGCTCGACAATCTGGGTGTGCAATTGCAACCCATGCAGGCAGAGCTGGATCAGGCACAGGCCGGACAAGGACTGGAGCAAGTGAACGCGGATATCAATCTGCGATTGGTCAAAGCCGAAGCGCAGCTCAAGGCGCGGCAGGACATACAAGGCGCATTGAAGCGCGGCGATCTGGGTTCCACGCAGGGATTTTCGGAATTCATGCGCGCGTTTGCCCGTCGCACAGTGCCGGGTGTGTGGCTGACCGGATTGACGCTCGACCGCGGCGGTAAAGAGGTCACGCTGTCGGGACGTGCGATGAGTCCGGATTCGGTGGCAACGCTGGTGCGCCTGCTGCGCGAGGAGCCCCTGCTCAAGGGGCGTGCGATCAGTACCTTGCAGATGACGCCGATTGTTGCCGCATCGGCCGATCAATCTGCCGCTGCCGAATCGTCATCGCCGATCGCGTCACAACCGCGCATTTATGCATTTGTCGTTTCGACTGCTGATGAACCGGACGCCCATGCGACCAACGAAGCCCATGCGACCAACGAAGCCCATGCGGATATCGGTACCGCGTTGGCTGCAGCGGCGAGGTTGGATAAGTGAGTAGCCAAATGAGGACGATGCAATGAGCCCGTTGCTGGCCAGCCGTCTAGCGCGCCTCGACAAAATGACCCAGCGCGAGCGCTGGGTAGTGGGCCTGTGCGTTTGTGTGGTGACGTGGTTTCTCATCGACACTTTGCTGGTTTCTCCCAGCGAGCGCGAGCAGCGCACGTTCCAGCAATTGCTTGTCGCGCAGCGCGAACAATTGGCGAGCGCGTCCGCGCAACTCGACGGCATACATAGCGGCCGCACACCCGTCGGCGACCCTGTGCTGCTCAACCGGCTCTCGCAAATCGAAAAAGAAAACGTATCCGCCGACGCCAGTCTTCGCGCCAGCCAACAATATCTTGTTCCGCCGGAAATGATGGGGGCATTATTGCAAGATATTTTGCGCCGCGATAACCGGCTCGAGCTGGTCTCGCTGCAAACTTTGGCCGTCGCGCCCATTGTGGCATCGTCAGCGGATGCGCAGAGTGCACCTGTTGCTGCGTCCGCCACGGACGCGATCAAGACGGATACAAGCAAGACCGACAAGGACGCCACGTCGGACACCAACATGTTCCGCCACGGTGTCGAATTGGTCGTGCGCGGAAATTATCTGGATGTCATGAGTTATCTGCAAGAGGTGGAGAAACTGCCGTGGCAGATGTACTGGGGACGATTTGTGATGGAAGCCGGCGGGCCGGGCCAGCCGGTTTTCCACGTGTCGCTCTATACCCTGAGTTTGGATAAATCATGGTTGATATTGTGACTGCCGCCTCGCGCATGATCCTGTCCGTCATCGTCTTGGCTGTTCTGTGCTGCGGCACGGCAGAGGGAGAGGCCCTGATCGATCCGACTCGCCCTCCCATACTAGGTCCGCAGTCGTTGCTTCCAGATGGTGTGGCGAACGCTTCGCAGGCTCAAGCTGGCGTGAATATGGTCGTTACCGCCAAAGAGGGCATGTTAGCCCTCTATGACGGCAAGCCACTGCGCGTGGGCAGCCGCATCGATGGTGGAACGGTGACGCGTATCGCGTCCGATGCGATTTTTGTACGCGATGCAAAAGGGAAGATCGCGCGCTTGCCGCTTTATCCGGACGTAGAGGTGACGCGAACGAATTTACCAACGGATGCGCCGAAGGGAACGCAAAAAAGTACGACAGCTGCTCAGCAGGCCACCATGGGTACTCGCATACAGAGGCCCGGCAAATGATCGAAATGGTGGAAAAAAAATGGTGGAAAAATGAAACGAGTTGAAGACTCTCTCTGCGGTTTTCTTGCTGCGCTGCTGGCGATCAGCATGCTTGCCGGTTGCCAGAGCGCGCCCGGTAACAACTCGACTCAGAAATTGATCGACCAGGAAATGCAACGCGCGACGCAGCGCGAGCCTGTCGCCGTGCCGCCCGCCGTTAGCCAGGCGTTGCTGATGCCCCAAGGTATCGATGCCGACAAGGCAGCGGCCAAGCCTGCGGAGCGCCGCTTCAATCTGGCCGTCAACAATGCGCCTGCCGCACAAGTGTTCGCGGCACTGGCAGCCGATTCGCGCTACAGCATCGTCGTGCATCCGGAAGTCGCAGGCAACATCACGGTCAATCTCAAGGATGTGACCTTGATGGAAGCGCTATCGTCGATCCGCGATGTGTATGGTTATGACTACAACATAAATGGTGATCGAATCACAGTTCAACCCTTGACATTGCAGTCGCGCATTTTCCAAATCAACTATCTGAACAGCGCTCGCAGCGGGCGCAGCGATACACATGTCATTTCAGGCTCCATCCTTACCGGTGGCGTGTCTCAAAGCAGCGGCAGCACAACGGGCGGCGTGGGACCTTCCAGCAACTCCACCGATGGCGCAATGGTGGAGACAACGACCAAATCCGATTTCTGGAGCGAGCTCGGCGATTCCATCAAGGCCATCGTCGGAACGGGCGAGGGACGCAGCGTCGTGTTGTCGCCGCAGTCGGGTGTCATCATCGTGCGCGCCTTGCCGAAAGAACTGCACGACGTGGAAAGTTTCATCAGGCTATCGCAAATAAATGTCGAACGTCAGGTCATGCTGGAAGCCAAGATCGTCGAGGTGGATCTCAACGACGGCTATCAGAACGGCATCAACTGGGTGGCGCTCGCAGGCAATACGGCTCGTCTGGGTGCGGGGGTCGACCCCAAGCAGCTGACGGTGCCATCCGGCTCTCTCGGTCAAGCGGGGGCCATTGCGCAGGTGCTGGACCAGAACGGTAACCTTGGGCCGAACACGCTGGGCAATGTGGTGACGACACCTATCGTCGGCTCCATCACCGGCCTGATTCCGAATTCTCCGCTTTCGAATACGCTTGGACTGGCCTTCACGACCAATAACTTCAACGCCATCCTGTCCTTCCTCGAGACGCAGGGCGCCACGCACGTTATCTCTAGTCCGCGCATCGCTACCATCAACAATCAAAAGGCAGTGTTGAAAGTGGGCAGCGACGACTATTTTGTCACCAACATCACGACGACAACGACGACCGGTACCGGTGGCAGTACGACGTCGCCAACCATCAATTTGCAGGCCTTTTTTTCCGGCATATCGCTCGACGTGACGCCGCAAATAGACGATCTTGACAATGTCATGCTGCACATTCGCCCCTCGGTCAGCGTCGTCACTGAACGCAACAAGCAGATCAATCTCGGCACGGCGGGCGTATTCAATTTGCCGCTGGCATCGAGCCGCAGCAACGAGACGGACAGCATCGTGCGCGTGCGCGAAGGCAACATCGTCGCCATCGGTGGCTTGATGGAGCAAGCGCAGAGCAGCGATACTGCGAAGGTGCCTGGCGTGGGCGATATTCCAGTGGCGGGCGAGCTATTCTCGCAAGGCCAGCGTGCGTTGCAAAAGCGCGAACTGGTGGTACTGCTCAAGGCTACCATCATCCGTGGCGACCAACAGTGGGCCCAGGATGTGGCGGACACGGCCGGTCGATTGTCGGGCGCCACGAACGAATCGGTCGGCCCGACGATTTCGTTGCGGCCATCCGCCAACCGTTGATCAGTTTATTTGCGACGGGGCAGACATGTACCTTGAACACTTCAGTCTGAAAGAAATGCCCTTTGCCATTACGCCCGGCACGGCCTTCGTGTTTGCTAGCCGCGCGCATCAAGAAGCACTCAACACCTTGCTGGTGGCAGTACAGGGCGGAGAAGGCTTCGTAAAAATTACCGGCGAAGTCGGCACCGGCAAGACCGTGCTGTGCCGCCGTTTTCTCGACATACTCAACCGGCGCGGTATTGCAACGGCATATGTTCCAAATCCTGCCATGCAGCCGGCGACTTTGCTGCTGGCGCTGGCAAACGAGCTGGGCATCCGCATGAACGCGGACGTCGACGAATATAGCTTGCACAAGCGCATCAATCAGGCGCTCATGCGCGTTGCCGAGCGCGGCAGTTCGGTTGTCGTGTGCATGGACGAAGCGCAGTCGATGCCATTGGAAACACTCGAAGCGGTGCGTCTGTTGTCCAATCTGGAAACGGAGAAACGCAAACTGCTGCAACTCGTATTGCTGGGCCAGCCCGAACTGGACGACAAATTGCATCAACACTCGCTGCGCCAATTGCACCAGCGTATTACATTTGAATATGCACTCGGTGGACTATCGCTGCGCGAGACCGATCGCTACGTTGCTCATCGTCTGGCAGTAGCGGGTTACAACGGACCCGACCTGACGACGTCGGCGTCCATTCGCCTATTGCATCAGGCATCCGGCGGCGTGCCGCGCCTCATCAATATCTTGTGCCACAAAGCGCTCCTGAGCGTGTTCGGAGAAGGTGGTCACGTAATATTGCCACGTCATATACGCGCGGCGGCCAGCGATACAGGCGCCGCGCGTGCGCTTGGATTTCTGCCCGTCTGGCTAACGCAGCCGCGCGCATGGACGGGTGCCGTTCTAGGCCGGGAGTCGCAATGAGCGTCATCAACAGCATGCTGCGCGACCTGGACGAACGCCAGCGTGGGCCAGCGTTGGCTGGTGCGACATCTGGGAGCGCGTCCGGATTGATGGCATTGTCCGGCGAGATCAGAGCGACGCCGCCCTCATCGCCGCGTGTGCGGCCCGGTGTGCTCCTCGGTACGCTAGTACTGGGTGCCGCGATCACCGCTGGATGGTACTTTTATGCGAGTCCCAAGCCCTCGCGCGCACCGAAGCCAGTGAGCATCGAAGAGACGCCTATCGTTCCCATCGAGCATGACAATGACATACAAAGCATTCCGCTTGCACAGCAAACTGCATCGCAGGAAACCGTAGCGGCCGCAAAGCAACCTGCACCCGTCGCAGAGGAGCCGTCGCCGGCCGCTGTTGATGCGCTATTGCAGATGTCTTCAGCGCTTTCGAGCGAAGAAGAGCAATCAGCAACCAGCGCGATTCCGCCACGCAAAATTGCGCCAAACAGGAAGTCAGCCGCGCCTGCGAAAAACATCGAAGCGCCCAGCCCTTTGGCGCTGGCCATCGCTTCGCCGGCCGTTGCGCCCAGCAATATAGTCGTCGAACAAGCAGTCGTGCCAGCACAGGAAAGATTGCAGAGCGAAGTACAACGCGCGGCTGATTTGCAGCGTCGCGGATCACTGGCTGAAGCGGAGACTGTTTTGCGCAGCGTGCTCGATGATGACAAAAGCATGGTGCCCGCACGACAGGCGCTGATAGTGCTGTTGGCGCGTCAGCAACGAGAAGACGAAGTGCGCAAGCTGTTGCAGGATGGCGTCGCGCTCGATCCGACTCAACCGTTAATGGTGATGCAGTACGCGCGGCTACTCGCCGGCCACAACGAATGGAAGGCCGCCGCCGACGTACTAACTCCCGCCGCTACCGCGCTTGCGCGCGATCCAGAATTTCGCGCATTGAACGGCGCTGTGCTGCAACGGCTCGGTAATTTCAAATCTTCCGTCGAGGAATATCGGGCCGCATTGCATATCGCTCCCGATGTGGGCCCGTGGTGGGTCGGCCTGGGTCTGTCGCTCGAATCGGACGGCCGGCTGGCCGAAGCGCGTGATGCCTACCAGCAGGCGCGTCAACATCAGACGCTTACGCCCGATCTTCAGCAGTTCGTGGACAGCAAGCTCGCCCATCTGCCATAGCAAATGATACGCGGATGGCATATCGTGGAAATATGCTTTTACGTCTAGTCATCCTTGTTTGACGACAAGCAAACGGAAGCGACGCCTGACTATTCTTAATTTTCAATGAGTGGAATGCGGCAGATGGAAATAACGAGACCGCGCTTTTGGCCGTTGACCAGAGCGATCTCGCTCAAGCGACCTGCCTCTTCGAAACCCAGTTGCGCATTGATTCGCGCAGTGGCTGCGTTGTGATCGAAGTGCATGCTGATCAATGATGTGACGCCCAGACGCGGGCAATGTTCGATCATTCTTTTCTTGAGAAATGTGCCGATGCCCATTTTCTGATATGCCGAAGCAATATATAGGCTGACTTCCGCCGTAGCATCGTAAGCAGGGCGACCCGCGTAGAACGAAGTCAAACCGATCCACGCCACGACGGACCCGCCGATCTCCGCGACCCACAGAGGCCGCTTGGATGGATCATGTTTGCTGAACCACTCTCTGCGATCAGAAACGGTGACGGGCTTGGTGTCCGCGGTTGACCAGGCGCCGGGAATCGATTGATTGTAAATGTCGACGATGGCGGGCAGGTCATCTTCTGTGGCGTCACGCACTGTGATGTTCATGGCCAGTCGCTCCTAATGAGCTCAGCGTTTAATATGCCAGATTGATTTGTCGTTGGGTTGACAAAGTTGATTTGTATGTTGACAATGTAACGGTCATTGGTTGACAAAGATATTGCTCATGACTGGCATTGGGGATCGTGGTGAAGCTATTCG
>DASUGV010000051.1:0-6950 GCA_036273835.1 Rhodocyclaceae bacterium | reverse complement strand
GTGAACCGTGACTTCCGCTTTCTGCTTGAGTTTCTCGACCGAAAGAATCACATGGGTCGCCGATACATGTTCAAAGTGGCGAACCACTTTCTCGAGCTTACTCGTAACGTAATCCCGAATGGCGGGTGTCAATTCAACATGATGGCCAGAGATATTGAGATTCATTGGATGTTCCCTTCTCAGATCGACTTGCGCTGACTCACCGGCGGAATATTGAGCGACTCGCGATACTTCGCAATCGTTCTGCGTGCCACCACAATACCCTGCTGGCCCAACATTTCAGCAATCTTGGCGTCGGACAAAGGTTTTTTTCCGTCCTCAGCACCGACCAACTGACGAATCAGCGCACGAATCGCAGTAGCCGAACACTCGCCACCCGTGTCTGTCGACACGTGACTACCAAAAAAATACTTCAATTCAAAAATGCCGCGCGCGGTCGCCATGTATTTTTGCGTCGTCACGCGCGACACAGTTGATTCATGTAACTCTAGCTCTTCGGCAATTTCACGCAACGTAAGCGGCCGCATGGCTACTTCCCCGTAATCAAAAAATTGCCGCTGGCGATCGACGATAGCTTGCGATACACGCAATATGGTATCGAAGCGTTGCTGTACGTTTTTTATCAGCCACTTGGCTTCCTGCAACTGTCCCGACAACGCCGCGCTCGTTCCACGATGCTGATGGAGTATATCGGCGTACACACGATGAATCCTGAGTTTTGGCATTGCCTCCGGATTCAAGTTTACTGTCCACACGTTGCGTAGTTTTTTTACCACTACGTCGGGGATGATGTAACGCGCTTCCAATGGCGCAAATTGCGCGCCCGGACGGGGATTGAGTTTACAAATCAGTTCGTGCGCTCGGCGCAAGGCATCGTCAGTGCAACCCAATTGACGTTTGAGTTTGACAAAATCCCGTGCGCCCAACAACTCCAGATTGCCCTCGACAATCGCCAAGCCGAGTTCGCGTTCAGCGGACGTAGGTAGCGCACGTAATTGCAGCGTCAAACACTCTTGTAGATTACGCGCACCTACGCCAGGCGGGTCAAGATATTGCACATGATGGAGCGCGATCATGAGCTCATCGAGTTCGACTTCCCAGTCTTCAGGGATGAGCGGAAGTAAATCTTCCAGCGGTTGGGTGTGATAACCGTCTTCGTTAAGTCCCTCGATCACCATTTGCACAAGCGTGCGATCACGACTGGACAACTGCATCAATCCAACCTGGCTATTGAGATGATCGCGCAGCGATGTAACCGTCGGTTGAAAATCGTGAAAATCGGAATCGTCATCGTCACCACTATTGGTGCGATTGCCCGCTTCCGAACGCCATTCGGCGGCCTCACCGATTTCGTCGTCCGATACGGTGTCGTACGCTTCGGCAATCGTGTCCGGCATCTCCGCCGCAGGCGCTTCAAATTCCTCGTCGGGCACGCTAACGTGATCTGCGACCGAAACGTGCTCGCCGTTGCCATCGCTGCCAACATCGTTGCGACTTAACAATTCCTGCGCGACGGGCGCGGCATCGAGCTCGTCTTCCGTCCCCTCGCGCTCAAGCATGGGGTTCTCGAGCAACATGGCTTCGATTTCCTGGTTGAGTTCGAGCGTAGACAATTGCAGCAAGCGAATTGATTGCTGAAGCTGCGGCGTAAGCGCGAGATGCTGAGAGAGTCGAAGTTGAAGCGTGGGTTTCATGCCATTTGTATATTCAATTGGTAAGCCCGCTTCGCTAGCTCACCCTGCATTGACGAAAATGAATACGACAACCCCAAAAGAACGCGGCCGCCGCTAACGTTCATAGTCGGAAATGTTCTCCCAAATAGACCTGCCTGACTTGGTCGTTTTGCACGATATCCTGCGGTTTCCCACTCGCGAGCACTTTGCCCGAATTAATGATGCAAGCATGGTCACAGATGCCGAGCATCTCGCGCACATTGTGATCGGTAATCAGCACACCGATTCCACGCGCTTTCAAGAAGCCAATGATTTTCTGAATTTCCAGCACCGCAATAGGATCGACGCCCGCAAAAGGCTCATCCAGTAGAATGAGGCGAGGCTGTGTCGCCAGCGCGCGCGCAATCTCGACGCGCCGCCGCTCGCCGCCGGATAGCGATAGCGCGGTCGCATCACGCAGATGCGCAATATTGAGTTCATGCAACAACTCGTCGAGCCGGCTAACGATGGTTGAACGGCTGAGCTTCTGTAACTCCAATACCGCCTGAATATTTTCCGCGACAGTCAGTTTGCGGAACACCGAATTTTCCTGCGGCAAATAAGACAAGCCCATGCGTGCGCGCTTGTGAATGGGCAAGTGCGTCAAATCCGTCGCGTCAAGATGGATGCTGCCGCCATCGGCACGAACAAGGCCAACGATCATGTAAAAGCAGGTTGTTTTGCCAGCACCATTGGGGCCGAGCAGTCCGACGACTTCGCCGCTGCCGACCTGGAAAGAAACATCTTCCACAACCGTACGCGTCTTATAACGTTTGGAGAGTTCAGCAACTCTAAGCAGACTCATCGAACGGCTCTTTCAGCAATTTGCGTATGACATCAACGGCAAAACCGCGCGATTGCATGAAGCGTGCATGCTTGGCCCATTCCGTCGGGTTGGTGGGCGGCGTGCCAAATTTTTTGGCCCACACCGCACGTGCGCGGCCAAGCTCGTCGCCACTCCACTCGTTTTGCGATCCTGCAAACACTCCGCCCAATATTTCCGCCAACGCGGCTTGCGCCACGTCGTCTTCAATTCCACGCTGAGCCAATTCATGCTTTAAACGTGCAACGCCCAAACGCGGGCCACGCGAACGTATATAGCTCTCTGCGAAGCGCTGATCGGATTGCAAGCCCGCCTCAATCATGCGATCCAACACTATCTCGACATCTGCCTCCGCGCCAGCGCCAGCCAGCGAAGTAAGCTTGCGCCTCAACTCGACACGCGTATGTTCGCGCGCGGCAAGCAGACGCAGTGCGCGGGACTTCAGTTCCTCCGTGAGCATCGTATTACCTCGCCAAGAATCCGAGGATATGAAGAAGCATGAATTGTCACCACGTTATTACAAAGGCAATTCAGTAAATCTTCGTGTCCTGCATATTCTCGCTGGCGAGCGTTTCATCACACCGCAAGCGGCACTGCAACGACGCCGACCGACTCGCGTACTTTATTTTCGATCTCGCGCGCCATCTCCGGATGTTCTCGTAAGAAGTCACGCGAGTTATCTTTGCCCTGTCCAATTTTCTCGCCGTTGTATGCGTACCAAGCACCCGACTTATCGACGATCTTGTGCAGCACGCCCAGATCGATGATCTCGCCCTCGCGCGATATGCCTTCGCCATACAGGATATCGAATAGCGCTTCGCGAAACGGCGGCGCCACCTTGTTCTTGACCACTTTGACACGCGTCTCGGAGCCGACAACTTCATCGCCTTTCTTGATGGAGCCAATACGGCGAATGTCTAGACGAACAGAGGCGTAAAACTTGAGAGCATTGCCGCCGGAAGTGGTTTCGGGGCTACCGAACATCACACCGATCTTCATGCGGATCTGGTTGATGAATATGACCATGGTATTAGTGCGTTTGATATTGGCGGTCAGTTTGCGCAGTGCCTGGCTCATGAGACGCGCCTGCAAGCCAGGTAGCTGATCGCCCATTTCGCCTTCGATTTCGGCCTTGGGTGTCAACGCTGCCACGGAATCGATTACCACGATGTCCACGCCGCCGGAGCGCACCAGCATGTCGGCAATTTCCAATGCCTGCTCGCCGGTATCCGGTTGGGATATCAACAAGTCGCCGATATTGACGCCCAGTTTCTGCGCGTAGGTCACATCGAGCGCGTGCTCCGCATCGATGAACGCAGCGACGCCACCGAGCTTCTGTACTTCTGCAATCGCTTGCAGCGTCAAAGTGGTTTTGCCCGACGATTCCGGACCGTAGACTTCGATCACGCGGCCCTTTGGCAAACCGCCGATGCCCAGCGCAATGTCCAGGCTCAGTGAGCCGGTTGAAACGGCTTGAATATCGGTGACCACTTCGCCATCGCCCAGGCGCATGATCGAACCTTTACCAAATTGTTTTTCGATCTGTGCCAGCGCGGCGGTCAGCGCTTTCGCCTTATTGTCGTCCATGTCTTACCCTCGTAATGAATGAGGGAAATTATGGCACAGACCTTGCGTGCTGGGCCGCGCTTTATTGATGTGACCGATTTCATTTCGACCTACGCAAATTTGCAGGGCGAATTACGCATTTTGTAACACTTTCATCTTGGCAAAGATTGGTTAAATACCAGATGATGCGCAACAAAAGTTAAGCTGCGGGGTCTATATCTCCGCGATATTTTGAGACAGTTCAACTTGGGCGCCGTCGCGGTAACGTGGCGGCGATTTTTATGCAGTTTCGGTTGGTTGTTTCATCGATTAGTTCGGCAGTTGTCGTAACGACTTTTGTTTTATTCGGGCTTGCCGCCTGTGGCAAGAAGGACAGTTCGACTTTGCCAGGAGCCGATGTTTCCAGCCAGTCGGGTGCAGCCGGCACAAGCGGCGCGAACAAAGGAGCCAATGGCAACCGGGCCAGCCAAGCCATCACGGTAAGTACCACCGTCACCAGCATGGAAACCGTACCACTCTTGTTGGAGGCTCAAGGTAGCGTCATCGCGCTCGATGAAGTAGGCGTACTGCCGGAGAAAACGGGCACGATCATGCAGATCCATTTCAAGGAAGGCGACGACGTCAAGCGAGGACAGTTGTTGTTCACCCTGGATGATCGCGACGATACAGCCAACGTCAAACGCGCCGATGCGAATGTATCCGGATCGCAAGCGGCGCTTGAAGCCGCGCAACGCGATCTGGCGCGCACCCAGGATTTGGCGGCACGCAATTTCGTTTCGCCATCGGCGCTGGACACGGCTCGCGACAAGGTCGATGCCGCCTCAGCAACGTTGGCGCAAAACAAAGCGGCGCTCGACCAGGCGAAAGTAAGCTTGTCGTACACGGCGATCCGAGCGCCTTTTGACGGGCGCGCGGGCTTTATCAATGTACGCGTCGGCAGTCTGGTCACCGCTACCGCCACGGCGACGCCGATGGTCAAGATCACGCGCATGAATCCCATTGGCATAAGTTTCTCGCTGCCGGAAGACGATCTCGCCACGCTGCTTGCGGCGCAACGCCAAGGCGCCGTAAAAGTACAGGTAGATCTGGACGCAGAACATAGTGTGAAGGGCCACATCAGCTTCATTGACAGCAGCGTTGACCGCACCTCCGGAACCATCGCGGTCAAAGCGGAGCTCGACAACAGCGAGCGGCGCGTGTGGCCGGGTCAGTATGTGACCGTGAAAATCGTCGCCGGCGTGATCAATGACGCTGTCGTATTGCCTTCGCAGGCTGTCATCAATGGCCCCAATGGTCGCTTGGTTTACATCATCAAGGACGACCATACCGTTGCCGCACAGCCGGTTAGTCTGCAGCGCATCGTAGATCAGAAAGCCGTCGTCAAAGGTATCGACGCGGGCGTGAAAGTGGTGCTGGAAGGCGGCCAGAATTTGCGCCCCGGTAGCAGGGTGCAAGAAGTAAAAGACAATGGCGCCAAAAATGGCAGGCGTAGTCAGTCCGGTCCGCAAGCAACGCCGCTTGCGAACGACTACTCTAACAAGATCGCCGCGAAATCTCGTTCGACTTCTACGGGAAGCGGCGGCAAACGTAAGCGCAAAGACGCTGGCGGAGACGAATTAACCCAACAGCAGCAAACTCAACAACGCAGCTCGGGAGCCGTCGGTCAATGAGCTTATCTGAACAGTGCATACGCCGGCCGATCGCGACGACGCTTCTGTGGCTGGCAATCATGATCGCCGGCACGGCGGCTTGGTTCAAGCTGCCTATTTCCGCGTTGCCTTCGTTCAACCAGCCCATCATCAATGTTTCCGCTTCGTTGCCAGGCGCCAGTCCGGAGACGATGGCGTCGTCAGTGGCCACGATTCTAGAGCGCCAGTTTTCGACCATCGCCGGACTGAAGATGATGACGTCGAGCAGCACGCTCGGACAGACATCCATCACGCTGGAGTTCGATCCGGCGCGCACCATCGACTCCGCAGCGATTGACGTGCAGGCTGCGTTGTTGCGCGCAAACCGGCAGTTGCCGAAATCGATGACCAATCCGCCGAGCTATCGCAAGGTCAATCCGGCGGACGATCCGATCCTGTTCCTGACGCTTAATTCGCCGTCGCTGTCGCTGTCCGAACTAGACGATTACGCCGACAACCTGATATCGCCTACGCTGGCGACGCTCGATGGCGTGGCGCAAGTATCGATCAACGGCCAGAAGCGTTATGCCGTTCGCATTAACGTCGATCCAAGCAAACTGGCTGCGCGCGATATTTCGATTACCGAGCTTGCCACGGCGCTATCGAACGCCAACACCAACACGCCCATCGGAACTTTGGAAGGCGCGCGCCAGACGCTGGTGCTCAATACCAATGAGCAGCTCAACAATGCCGCGCAATTCGGCGCGTTGATCGTTGCGACAAAAAATGGACAGCCCGTCAGGCTCGCCGATGTGGCCGACGTGCAGGACAGCGTCGAAAACATCAAGAGCGCGAGCTGGACCAACGGCGATCGCGGCATCAACCTTCAGGTCTTGCGGCAGCCCAATGCCAATACGGTAGCGGTGGTCGACGCTGTGCGTGCGGCATTGCCAAAGCTGAGAGCACAGTTGCCCGCGTCGGTGCAGATATCCATTCTCAACGACCGGTCGACCTCCATCCGTAATTCGATTCATGACGTCAACGTCACCATGCTGCTCACCGTCGGATTGGTGATGATGGTGATCCTGATGTTCCTGCGCCGCTTGCCCGCGACACTCATTCCTTCAGTGTCTCTACCCGCCTCGCTGCTGGCTACATTCGGTCTGATGCTATGGACGGGTTACAGCTTGGACAATATTTCGCTGATGGGTCTGTCGATTG
>DASUGV010000050.1:0-2225 GCA_036273835.1 Rhodocyclaceae bacterium | reverse complement strand
TGACGATACACGATGATGGCCAGAGTTTCCAAGACCGCACGCGAATATCGTGGCGGCCGTGTGTCGCGCAGACGTTCCAAATATACCTGCAAATCGGGGCGCGTCTGAAATCGCCACCCCGAAGCCAAGCGTAATAATTGTACAGCTTGATCCTGCCAGTCCTGTTGCAAGTCGACGAGTAATCGATTCATCAACTCTGCGCCCAGATCAGGCTGAAACATGCGGCGCAACTCAACCGCAGGCAAAGGCTCGGTCGCTGACAGCAGCGCAGCTTCCAGCACACGTTTGGCCTGATGCACGTCGATGCCAGCCAGGTCGTCGCTCAGGACGACATCCCCATCCGCTTCGAGCGCTTTGCCGTCGCTGGAATTGTTTTCGGATGAAGACGGCGATGAAGGCAACAAGCCTTCTTCATCTTCAAGCGTCGGCGTATTCGGGGAGTCTGACATAAAGCGGTTCCATCGGCGCATTCTGGGTGATCATCACCATGCGTTCTTTTACCAGTTCCAATACGGCAAGGAATCCTACGATCAAGCTTGCCACACCATGAGTCATCTCGAACAACGCCGTAAATTCCACATTCTGTTTTTCCTCTAGTGCAGCTTGCAGCCGACGCAATATTTGCGTCATGTATTCGCGCACAGACAGTTGCTCGCGGTGGATATGATGATGCTTGTTGAGTCGCGCGCGCTGCAACAGGGCTAACCATGCATGTTGCAAATCCGAAAGGTTCACCTCGGGCTGACGCTCCACCGTTTTCTCCGCGATCAGGACCGCTGTCCATTCGTAATCGCGCTCCACGCGCGGCATGCGGTCCAGCAATTGTGCCGAACGCTTGATGCGTTCATATTCCATCAAGCGCCGTACGAGTTCAGCACGCGGATCATGCTCCGCATCCTCCTCCTTTTCGCGCGGTGGCTTGGGCAATAACATACGCGACTTGATATCGAGCAATGTCGCCGCCATCAGCAAATAATCCGCTGCCAGCTCCAGATTATGCGCACGCATCGCTTCTACATACACGAGATATTGTGCAGTGAGCGGCGCCATCGGAATATCGAGCACATTGATGTTGGCGCGGCGAATCAAATAGAGCAATAGATCGAGCGGCCCTTCGAACGAATCGAGAATGATCTCCAACGCATCCGGCGGAATGTACAAGTCCGTCGGCATATCGAACAGCGGCTCGCCATAGATCTTGGCGTGGAACTGTAGATCCAGTGCGGGCGCATCGGCAGGGGCTAGATTTTGTTCTTGCATGAGCGCCAAATTATTCGAATTGCATAATCACAATCAGCTGTACGACAATCCCATCGCGTCGCGCACGTCGCGCATCGTCTCCTGCGCAAGCTTGCGGGCGCGTTCGCAACCGTCGGCGACGACGCTACGGACAAGCGTTGGATCATCGAGATATTGTTGGGCACGTTCGCGCATGGGTTCCTGTTCCTTGATCATCGCGTCGATCACTGGTTGCTTGCATTCGAGGCAACCGATGCCGGCGGACCGGCAACCTTGCTGCACCCAATTCTTGGTGGCGTCGTCGGAATAGATGATATGAAATTGCCATACCGGGCAGCGGTCCGGGTCGCCCACGTCCGTGCGGCGCACACGAGCCGGATCGGTTTGCATTGTCCGGATTTTCTTGGTGATGGATTCCGGCTCCTCGCGCAGCGCGATGGTGTTGTTATATGACTTCGACATTTTCTGCCCATCCAGGCCGATCATGCGCGAAGCCGCTGTCAGTTTGGCTTCCGGCTCGCTGAGGATCATCTTGCCGCTGCCTTCTAGATAGCCGTAAAGACGCTCGCGGTCGCCCATGGACAGGCTCTGCGCCTCTTCCAACAAAGCTTGGCCTTGCTCCAGCGCGGCCTTGTCGCCGTCTTGCTGAAAGCGAATGCGCAATTGCTCGTAGAGCTTGGCGCGCTTGCCGCCAAGCTTTTTTACAGCCTCTTTAGCCTTTTCTTCAAAGTCCGGTTCCTTGCCATAGAGGTGATTGAAACGGCGGGCAATTTCGCGCGTCAATTCGATATGCGCAACCTGATCTTCGCCGACCGGCACATGGCTGGCGCGATAAACCAGGATATCTGCGCTCTGCAGCAATGGATAGCCGAGAAAACCGTAAGTGGCCAAGTCTTTCTCAGAAAGTTTTTCTTGCTGATCTTTATAGGTCGGTACGCGTTCGAGCCATCCGAGGGGGCACATCATCGACAACAGCAAATGCAACT
>DASUGV010000049.1:0-2797 GCA_036273835.1 Rhodocyclaceae bacterium | reverse complement strand
CGACGCCTGGCTGCGTCCCATGCCAACGACATGTTGCGCGACACCTGCCGCACGCAATGCAAGCGCGAAGGAGCCGCCAATCAAGCCGACGCCGGCAACGACGATGCGCTTGAAAATCACCATCAGTCCTTCAGCGCCGCGGCGAGGGCTTCAAGGAAGCGGGCATTTTCGTTTTCGAGACCGATCGATACGCGTAGCCACTGCGGCATACCGTAGCCGCCGATAGGCCGGACAATCACACCTCGACGCAGAAGACGCTGATTAATGCCAACGGCATCGCCGACCTTGACGGTAATAAAATTACCAGACGATGCAATGGTTTCCAATCCCAGCGCATGCAAACCCTTTTCAAGTTGCTGCATGCCCGCGCGATTGACGGCATAACTGTTCGACAAAAACGCCTCGTCGTTGAGCGCCGCTTCCGCCGCGGCAAGCGCAATGCTATTGGCATTGAACGGCGCGCGCACGCGATTGAGCAAATCCGCGACATCCGGATGCGCTACGCCGTAACCGATACGCAATCCCGCCAGGCCGTAAATCTTGGAGAAGGTGCGCGTGATCAGTAAATTGGGAAAACGCTTCAGCCATGCGATGCTGTCGTAACGCTGCTCCGGCGCAAGGTATTCGTTATAGGCCTCATCGAGCACGACGATCACGTCGCTCGGACAACGCTGCAAAAAGGATTCGATTGCGGCACCCGGCAAGAAAGTGCCGGTTGGATTGTTCGGGTTGGCGATGAAGACAACGCGCGTATCGGTCGCGATTCCCTTCAGCATCGCATCGAGATCGTGTCCGAAATTTTTCGCCGGCGTTTCGATGCCTCGCGCACCGACTGTCTGCGTCGCAATCGGATAGACCGCGAAAGCATGCTGCGCGAAAACGGACGACGTGCCAACGCTCAAGAATGCGCGCGCAGCCAGGTCCAATAGATCATTCGAGCCATTGCCTAGCACGAGCGTATCCGCCGCCACTCCAAGCTTGGCGGCCAGCGCCCGCTTGAGCGAAAAACCGCTACCGTCCGGATAGCGCGCGAGATCCGCCATGACGGTCTCCACGGCTAGCCGTGCTTTCGGGCTCATGCCAAGTGGATTTTCGTTGGAAGCCAGCTTGACGATCATCGCCTCGTCCAGCCCCATCTCGCGCGCGAGTTCGCTGATCGGCTTACCGGGAATGTAGGGAGATATGGCGCGGACATATTCCGGCGCACGTTGAGCCACACTCATCGTTCAACTCCAATGAATTCGCAAAAAAATCGCACCACCAAGACACCAAGAACACAAAGCCACACCAAGAAATGCAATTTTCATATCAGCTACCGTCATTCCCGCTTTCGCGGGAATGACGCCTAATGGGAGCTAATCGCAAAAAAATTCCTAGTGTGTGCGACAAGGCTTCCAATCTTAAATCGCCGCAGCCGGATACGATCCCAGAACCTTGAGAAATGCGGCGCGTGCGGCCAGCGCTTCCAACGCCTTTGCAACGGGCGCATCGCTGCGGTGACCCTCGATGTCGACGTAAAAAACGTATTCCCACAAACCTGTGCGCGACGGACGCGATTCGAGCTTGGCCATGCTCACGCCCTCGTCCGCAAAGGGTTGCAACAAGGCATGCACGGCGCCCGGACGGTTGGGAGCGGAACATACGAGCGATGTTTTGTCGCGGCCTGAAGGGCCCGCATCGTGTTGGCCGATCACAAGAAAACGCGTGGTGTTGTTAGGGTCGTCTTCGATGTTCGCCGCGAGGATCGGCAAACCATAATGCTGAGCGGCCATTTCGCCGGCAATCGCCGCTGCTTCGGCGTCTGCCGCGGCCATGCGCGCGGCTTCCGCATTGCTTGCCACCGGCAGGCGTGGGATGCCATGAGCATTATGGGCGAGCCAGTCGTTGCATTGAGACAACGATTGGGAGTGCGAGTAAATGCGCTTGACCAAGCCGATATCGGGCGCCCGCGACATGAGATTATGACGAATGCGTAATCCCACTTCGCCACAAACCGATACGTTGCCCGAAAGAAAAAGATCCAGCGTGCGACCGACCGCACCCTCCGTGGAATTTTCCACCGGCACGACGCCGTAAGCGACGGCGCCCGCTTCCACGGCATGGAAAACTTCGTCGACGGTCTGCTGCGGCTGCAAGTCCGGCGCGCCACCGAAATGCTTGCCGGCAGCCGCTTCCGAATATGTTCCCTGCGGACCCAGGTAAGCCACTTTCAGCGGTTTTTCCAATGCCAAACACCACGACATGATCTCGCGGAAAATGTGCTGCACGGCTTCGTTGGACAACGGACCGGGATTGCGTTCGGCGATCTTGCGCAATACTTGCGCTTCGCGTTCGGGGCGATACAACGGACCATTCTTGATCTCGCCGATACGCTTGGCACACGTCGCTCGCTGCGACAGACGCTCCAGCATCTCGCCGTCCAGCCGGTCGATCTCGGACCGCAGTTTCGACAGTTCGTCGCTCACCGTTTTACCTCAAACGTCATCGTCATTTCGCCATATTGCATCTATCTTATTCCACGCCGTCATCTTTGCCATCTGTCATGTCGCCGCCGGTCTCTTCGGGTTCGTCGGATTCGGCGATCTTAACGATACTCGACAACTTGGAACCCGCATCCAGATTGATGAGCGTCACGCCTTGCGTGGAGCGTCCCAACTCGCGGATATCTTTGACCGGTGTGCGAATCAACACGCCATTATCGGAAATCAGCATGACTTGATCGGTCGGATCGACCAGTACCGCGCCGACCAGCTTGCCGTTGCGTTCGCTCGATTGAATCGCAATCATGCCCTTGGTG
>DASUGV010000048.1:0-2817 GCA_036273835.1 Rhodocyclaceae bacterium | reverse complement strand
GATCGATCTGGATGCTTACTTCGCCCGCATTGCTTATTCGGGTGGTTGCGAACCGACGCTGGAGACGCTTTCCGCGCTGCATGTGCTGCATCCGCAAGCCATTCCATTCGAGAATCTGGATCCGCTGATGAAGCGTCCCGTGTTGATCGACGCTGTGGCGATCCAGAACAAATTGATTCACGCGCGTCGCGGTGGCTATTGCTACGAACACAACGGTTTGCTCATGCGCGTGCTGCAGCAGCTCGGCTTTCGCGTGACGGGCTTGATGGCGCGTGTGCTGTGGTTCGTGCCGGACAATACGATGACGCCTCGCAGCCACATGATCTTGCGCGTGGAGCTGGACGGTCATGACTATGTGGCCGACGTGGGTTTTGGCGGCCTCACTTTGACTGCGCCGTTACGGCTTGCGGATATTGGCGAACAAGCGACGCCGCATGAACCGTTCCGGCTGACAGGTGCGGGAAATGGCTTTTTCATGCAGGCGAAAGTTCGTGGCGAATGGCGTTCGCTTTACCGTTTCGATCTGGCTGAGCAGATACGAGCCGACTACGAAATTCCCAACTGGTACGCATGCACGAATCCATCTTCACGTTTCGTTAACGATTTGATGGTCGCACGTACATTGCCGGGCAAGCGTTACGGCTTGCTCAACAACGAACTCTCCACTCACACACCTGCCGGCACTGCACGATGCCAACTGCATAGCGCAAACGAACTACGTACCGCGCTGGAGGATTTGTTTGGCATTGCCGTACCTGTCGATGATGCGCTGGACGCTGTATTGGCGCGATTGACCAAAACGGATGGTGCGGCATAGTCGTCGCGATACATTGCTGACAGCACATCGACAGCCGACACGATGAAACGCTTCCTAACCATTCTGATAACAGGTGTTTCTTGCGTGGTCTTTTGCTCATCGGTAATGGCGGACGATGTTGCACGTCCCGTTTTGAACGTCGGTTCAAAACGTTTCACGGAATCTTATATTCTGGGTGAAGTCATTGCGCAGACTGCCGCTACGGCCGGCGAAGCATGCGCCGTGCATAAGCGTGGACTTGGCAATACCGCGATCGTTCTGAACGCGCTGAAGACGGGCGATATCGATATCTATGTGGAATATACAGGGACGATCGCCAAAGAAATTCTAAAACTCGATGAGGTGCCGCCACTGGCGGAACTCAACGCGAAATTGTCGGCGCTGGGACTCGCTGCCGCCGTGCCGCTGGGCTTCAACAATACTTACGCATTGGCCATGCGCCGCGCGGATGCGCGTGCGAAGAATATTTCGCGGATATCGGACCTAAATGCACACATCGAATTGCGTCCCGGTCTGTCGCAGGAATTCCTCGGCCGTGCCGACGGCTGGCCCGGCCTGCAACGTCGCTATGGGCTACGTTTGCCAACGCCACGCGGTCTCGATCATGGTTTGGCTTATCAAGCCATCGCACAAGGCCAGGTCGACCTGATCGATGTTTATTCGACCGATGCGATGCTGGATAAATATCAACTCACGGTGTTGCAAGACGATAAGATATATTTTCCACGTTATGACGCTGTACTTTTCTATCGCAAGGATCTGCCGCAGCGCCTGCCCAAGACCTGGGCGGCATTGTCCAGACTCAAAGGCCGCATCGACGATACGGCGATGCGGCACATGAACGCCGCGGCGGAATTGGGCGGCAAGGATTTCGCCGCGATCGCTTCGGAATTTCTGGCGCGGACGCCGATATCGAAACAGCGCACGACGTCGACGCAACATGCAGACTGGCTGCATAAGCTTTTCGGAGCGGATTTCCTGCGGCTGACCGCGGAACATTTGACGCTGGTATTCGTGGCGCTGGGCTTGAGTGTTGTCGTTGGCTTGCCGCTTGGCATATTGGCGGCAAAACGACCGCGCGTTGGTACCATCGTTCTCGCGATGACGGGTGTGTTGCAAACCATTCCTTCTCTCGCGTTGCTCGCATTGTTGATTCCCATCACAGGAAGAATCGGCGAGATACCGGCTCTGATCGCGCTGGCTTTGTATGCCTTGCTGCCCATCGTACGCAACACGCATGCGGGACTGGTTCAAATATCCAAGGGAATGACGAGTGCAGCGTTATCGCTTGGCCTGCGGCCAAGGACGATTCTCGGGAAGATAGAGCTTCCGCTTGCGGCGCAAACCATTTGGGCAGGCATCAAAACTTCAGCGGTCATCAGCGTCGGCACAGCCACCATTGCCGCTTTTGTGGGTGCGGGCGGATATGGCGAACGTATCGTGACGGGCCTTGCCTTGAACGACAACGCAACCTTGGTCGCCGGCGCAATTCCGTGCGCGGTGTTGGCGTTGCTGATCGAGGCAACGTTTAGTTACGGCGAACGATGGATCATTCCGGCCGGTTTGCGCAAATTCTTTTGACTTTTGTCGTGTAAAAAAACAAAAAGCCTCGCGAAGAGGCTTTTTGTCTTGCGACCTCGATCGAGGTCTTCGGTCACACGTTCAGGCTACCGCGTCCTTCAGTGCCTTGGCGGCGGAGAATGCCGGCACGGTCTTGGCAGCAATGTTTATCTCTTTGCCGGTCGCAGGGTTGCGACCTTTGCGAGCGGCCTTGTGTTTGACGGTCAGCTTGCCGATGCTGGGCAGCGTAACTTCTCCGCCAGATTTCAGTTCGCTATGCACGACGCTGCCGACGGTCTTGAGCAGCTGCTCGACATCGGTCTTGGAAAGATCAGCCACTTCGGCCACTTTAGCGATAAGTTCGGATTGGTTCAATGCGTACTCCTTTATGTAATTTGCGGTTTGGCAGCGGGCTTGGTATTTTTCCGCGATATTAAAAT
>DASUGV010000047.1:0-2818 GCA_036273835.1 Rhodocyclaceae bacterium | reverse complement strand
CACCGAGGTGCCTGCGGGCGGTGTGGGGATGCTGTAGGTGGAGGCGTCCGCCGGGCAACTGGCCGAGCCACTGAGACCTTCGATGTGCGCAGTTTCGAGATTACGCGTGAGATCGTAGGTGGAGCATTGTTTGGTGTTATTGAAATCGGTGCGGCTGGCGACGTTGCCGTTGGCATCGTAGGTAACAGCCGAGGAAGCCGCGCCGCAGCCCGAGCCACCCGGCTGCGACACACTCGTAAGTCGGTTCATGCTTAAGAGGCTAGAGAAGCCATAAGTACGCGACGTGCTCAAGGCGTCCGTCACGGTAGTACTAGCGACGTTGCCATTATTATTCAGCGTAAAGGCGAGTTCGGCATGATCTGCTCCACCGGACAATTCTTCATTCAATGCCTTGCCCGTGCTGTCATACCAGTACGAGACATAGCGCGCACTGTTCTCGTCGATGATTCCTGTGAGCGCATACGGTAGTGTCGCGCCGCCTGTGTAGATATTCTCGCCGTAAAGATAAGTCTTGTGCTGGCCATCAGGATAGGTAACGGTGCTGAGATTGCCGACCGTGTTATAAGCGTAGCCCAAGGTAATTGTTCCGTCGCTCACTTCTACAATGTGAGAGACGAAGTCATAACCGAATTGCAGACTATGGCCAAAATCGTCCGTCACACGCAGCAACAGATTTGCTGGCAGAACAACCGTCGTCGCCACACCATTGGCATCCAATACAAAGCCTCCTCGACCGGAAGCTGCGCCGTCTGTGCCATCTGTGTAGATAAGGGTCTGATGAATGCCCTCCTTTAACTGAATGCTTTGCAACAAACCCGCTACGTCATAGGTTTCGTATTGTTGTGTATCAGCGGCCCAGTAACGCCAGCCGGTACGAATACCGGCTCCATCTTTGAGTTCGACTATTCGATCGGGAATGTCGGGGTCGCTAGACCAAGTTGTTCCGTTCTTTTTGAACGTATATATGCGTCCATTCGGTCGCTCCATCCATAGCAGCGTTTCTACGCCAAAATTGATTTGAATTCTTGCGCTGTAACTGAATGTCCACCCTATGCCAAATCGGTTTTTTTTAGCTGAAGCTCCATTTGCTAGTAGGGCCGATGCATCAAGAACTGTCGTTGTAGTGTTGTACTTGCGTTGTAAAGCGATCCGCCAATAAGAATCATTTTCTGCGAGAAATTTATTTCCGCTGCCGAGGCTGATCGGGTAACCGGTTGCGGGACAACTACCCGAATCTTTGAATGGATCAATGTCGTTGTCGCGAGTACAGCTTCCAGACGAAAGGACATACCCTTTAGGACACGTCAAATCCTTTCTTAACAACGTGGGCCAATATCCGTTACACAGGTCTTGCGGACTTCTGTACGGTGAATTAGTGGGAGTGCAATTGTTGACATCAAGCCAACCGGCTTTAAGAAAGGGCTGAAGTTCGGTGCCACTTGAGTCGCAATACCTCACAACCGTATAGGTCGAACCGCTCGGGTCGACCCCATACCCACTCAGTGGAACGAGCGAGCAGGCAGTAAGGTTGTCCAAATTAGACAATGATGGACTGCCTGCTGGTGCGCCACTGTTTGGCGGAGCCGTTACAGAGGCGGCTTGAACAACGGTACAAAAGCAAGTCTCGCTAAAAGCCAAAACCATAAAGGTTTTCATCGGCAAATAACGCCAATTGCTGCGCGGCCTGGGATATATGGCGGCATTAAAGCGTAACGCGTGGCACAGCAGGTTTTGACCCGCGCCACTCAGATTCTTGAATTTCACTACTCACTCCTCGATAAGCCCATCCGGCTTATAAATTTCCTTGGCGTTTGACTCAATTACAGCTTGCTAGATCGGCCCACCTCGAAATCTAGCGAGCACCTTTTCTAGCCGCATTTCAGCTTACCACCTTGTGTGAACACGTCGGCATCATAACAAACTCGTGTGACATTCATTCGACATATAGACGTTGGTCTGGAGTTGACAGTATTTTTCTTTCGTGAATATGGTGACTTGCAGCGATCTTCGCTATCGGAGTTATATAGCGCTCAAAATTATTTGAGCACATGCGCTTACCAGCGTCTCAATGTAAAGACCAATGAAGAAATTTTGTGCATTTATCGCCCTACTCCTTTCAACCAGTAGCCCTCTCGCTTGGGGCGCTATGGCCCTGAATCTCGATGTCAATCAAAACACCATACACGAAACGATATGCACATCGGGTTACACAAAATCCGTTAGGCCTTCGACGACTTATACCAATGGCGTGAAGCTGGAGATCATGCGCGCGCAAGGAATTGATGCATCGCACGCGAGCGAATATGAATTGGACCACATCGTACCGTTGGCACTCGGCGGCCATCCACGTTCGTTGAATAACCTTATGTTGCAACCATGGGAAGGTGAAGACGGCGCGAAGAAAAAAGACCGCCTAGAGGTGAAACTGCAATGTCTAGTGTGTTCAGGACAAGTGCCTCTAGTGATCGCTCAACAAGCGATCTATGACAATTGGCAAGCCGCATACCATAGCTACGCTAAGGTCAAATGTTCGCGAGTCAGATGATCCGCTTATCACATGCCATTTGCGTATAGCTCCATGCTATTGCTAGCTGCCCTTTAGGGCAGGATTTGTCCTAAGTCAGACTTCTGTTGCACTCTTCAAATAATTATAAAGATGCCAACTAGGTATCTATTGGGGATTGAATGTTGTTACATTGCTTCAGCCGCTACGGATTCGGCTGTACCGTTCTCGCGCGTACCACTCGCCACGGCCAAGAAAACCAGAGGCTTCGGAATAGTGCCCTAGTTGGGATCGATCATGGAGCTTTACTATGGG
>DASUGV010000046.1:0-2339 GCA_036273835.1 Rhodocyclaceae bacterium | reverse complement strand
GCTAGCGCTTGTGGCGCCGGGCAGGCTGATGGCGAACGTTCCGCTCGAGTGTCTGCTGGAAGATTCCGATATCGAACTGAATATCTACTACGCAGTTGGAGACGAAATCGATCCGCTCGAAATTCCCGAACATGATGTGCTGTTTGTCGCCGTCGGCGAATCAGTGGCAAATATGCGGATACTCGATTCCTGGTTGCCTCGGCTGGCGCGTTGGCCCAAACCTGTTTTGAACAATCCATTGCATATCCGGCGCGTGGCGCGCGATACCGCGTCGCAGTTGTTGCATTCATTGCCCGGCATCGCAATGCCGCCCACTTTGCGCATGGCCAGACGTCAACTGGAGGAAATTGTACAGAATGATAATGGCATTACGCGAGATATCGACTTCCCGCTGATAGTTCGGCCCGTCGATTCGCATGCGGGTCACGATTTGCATAAGGTGGATTCGCGCAGCGAGCTGGCGGACAAGCTTGTTTCGATGCCGGGGGGTGAGTTTTTTGTTTCTTCGTTCGTCGATTATCGAAGTGGCGATGGGTTGTTTCGCAAGTACCGTGTGATCCTCATCGATGGACAGCCATTTGCTTGTCATATGGCGATTTCCAGTCACTGGATGATTCATTATCTCAACGCTGGCATGGCTGACAGTCCGGAAAAGCGTGCGGAAGAAGCGCATTTCATGATCGACTTCGAACGCGAATTTGCCGTCCGGTACCGTACCGCGTTTGCCGAGATACATCAGCGCATGGGTCTGGACTATCTTGGCATCGACTGCGCAGAAACAGCGGACGGTCGCCTGCTGATCTTCGAAGTCGATCCTGCGATGGTCGCGCATTCGATGGACCCGGTTGATGTTTATCCCTACAAACCAGCCTGCATGCAAAAGCTTTTTGTCGCTTTTCGAGCGATGCTCATCAGAGCGGCGGAAGGTGCTGCGCTTGGTGCCAACTAGCGTGTCGATGAACAGTCTCAACTTTTCGGGCGGCCCAGGAATCTTGCCCGATACCGTGCTTGCCGAAACGCAGCAGGCGATTGCCATGGTTCCCGAAATAGGGCTTTCGGTTTTGGGCATCAGCCATCGATCGGACTGGTTCGCCTCAGTCGTTGATGAAGCTGAGCGCAATATCCGGAAAGTGCTCAAGCTGCCGGAAAACTACGCTGTCATGTTTTTACAAGGCGGCGCGTCGCTTCAGTTTTCCATGGTTCCGATGCTGCTGTTGCGTGGCAACGTTAGGACAGCGGAATATTTGCGAACCGGCTACTGGAGCGGCAAGGCAATTCCGGAAGCACGTATCGAAGGCGATGTGCGCGTGCTGTGGGATGGCGAGGCGGAACAATTCCGGCGTTTGCCTAACATGAGCGAATTGCCGTGTTCGACCGATGCGGCCTATCTTCACTACGTTTCCAACGAAACGGTCGAGGGCACTCAATTTCACTATGTTCCTGGCATCGACGGCGTGCGCCGTGTGTGCGACATGTCGTCGGATTTTCTTTCGCGGCCTTTCGATGTCAATCGTTACGATCTCATCTACGCGCATGCGCAAAAAAATCTTGGACCGGCCGGTGTCACCGTCGTCATCCTGCGCAGGGATTTGCTGGACGAGGTGCCGACAGGTCTTCCGGCGTTGCTCGACTACCGCTCCCATCTCAACGCTCGTTCGATCTACAACACGCCACCGGTATTTGCCATTTATGTGGTCATGCTGGTCACGCGCTGGTTGCTGAACGAAATCGGCGGCCTGGAAAATATGTCGCTCATCAATCAGCAAAAGGCCAATCAACTCTATAAGGCGATCGACGATAGCGCAGGTTTTTATCGAGGCAGGGCGGCGCTCGAAAACCGATCTTTGATGAACGTGGTGTTCGGATTGGAGTCCGCGCGTCTGGAAGCGGACTTTCTGAAACAGGCCGCCGATGAGGGATTCAGCGGCCTGGAAGGACATCGCTCACTCGGCGGCATCCGGGCCTCCATCTACAACGCCATGACGCCTCGGGCGGTCGATTCGCTGTGCGCGTTCATGAAACACTTCGCCAACACAGTTGCGGCGTGACGTGCGTTATGCGGCCCAAGATGTGACCGCAAATGTTCCGTATATGACGTCTAACTAGATATGCCTGCGACCAATCCGAATCGCGCAGACGCGGAAGCACTGTTCTTCGAAGGCAACCGTTGCATGAAGGCCGGCGACGACAAGAGGGCCGAGGAATGTTTTCGTAACGCCGTGCGCATTGCACCGGAAATCGCGCAGGGGCATGCCAATTTGGGGCTTCTTCTCGATAAACGCGGCATGGTGGAAGAGGCCGAGATATGCTATCGACATTCAATAGAACTTGACTCCACG
>DASUGV010000045.1:0-7353 GCA_036273835.1 Rhodocyclaceae bacterium | reverse complement strand
CCGAAGCCATCGCGATGCACTTCACTTTCAAGGCAGGATCGACCGTGTAGGTATAGGGCAGCGTTGCCGGGAAAGGTGCCGTCGTCGTCCAGTCCGTCGCATCCTTGGTCGGCGAACTCGTGCTGGCCACCCAAGTGATGTTGTAGGTACCGAAGTCGGACGGACTCAGGATGTTGTTGTTGCGCAGATCCCAGAAACCGATCGCGCTGCTGTCGCGCGAGGTCACCGGATTCTGTGCATTCTCGAAGTAGTTGCCTTCGATCAGCGCATTGCCGCCCATGCGCACGTTGATGCCCGAGACGGTGACGCCGTTGTAGTAGTTGTTGTATTCGTGAGTCAGGCCGAAGCGTTGCAGTGGCAAGCGTTCGCCCACATTGAAGTACCAGTTGTGCGCAAAGGTGATGTGGCGGACGGCACTGTCGCTGTCGCTCGATCCGTCGAGACCCACTTTGCGGTGATCGTGAATGTAATTATATGACACAGTAATATTGTCGACGGATTTCTTGATGTCCATCAAACCGTCGAAAGCCGTGTCGTCACCCGGCGTGCCTGGGCAATAGATGTTTTGGCTGAAGAGTTCGTTGTGGTCGATCCAGTAGCCCGAACCGCCTTCGATGCCCATCGCATCGCCATTGTTACCGCCGCCAGGGATCATGCCGATCTTCATGTTGCGGATGATGATATTGGTGTTAACGCCCGTCATGCGAATACCGAAATTCGCGGAAGAACCATCGGCTCCGATGATGGTGACGTTGCTCTTGCTCTTGATCGAAACCTCAGTGACGGGCTTGCTCCACTGGCCGCAAGGATTGGCTTCCGCCGCGGCAATGAGATCGTCCTGATTGCCGGTGTATTGAATAACCAAACCGGTCGTAGTCTTGTAGTTGTTAATGGCTGTCTGCATGTCTGCCATATTGCTCACGACGATGGGCGTCGCGCTGCCACCGCCCGTGACGTTGCCACCATAGCCGGGCACCGCGGCGCCCACTTGCGTTGCGGCGGCGAGCGTAGCAATTGCCATTACGCTTTTCGAATACATGAATTTCATTTTGCTATCTCCTAGGTTATGAATATTGCAAAAAATTCACTCGATCAGACGGCTCGAACCGTTCTCGTTAGAAGTGCTAATACACCATGCAATGGTGACAGTATGAAGACGCCGTATTGATTGAATCCGAAATGGCAAGCTGTTGCGCATCACCACGATCGTGGCGACATTCGACAATCTCCTCTATTTTTTGCCACGCCGAAGCCGCTGAAGCATCACAGCGCAAAAATCAATTTAACGGGCCGATCAGCTTTTTTGCGCGGCAATGATAACGATAGCATCGAGATCGCCAAATGCAATATATACATTTCGCGATCAATTTTAGCCCCGTCAATACGGGCCTTGGACGACCCTGCAAACAACGCAGTCATATTGAAGTAAACGTTTACAGAGGACAGCCTCGCGCTATTGCAAATAGCAACGCTGGGTGGAATCGGGACTGTTCGGGGTATTTCGTATTTGACGCCTATGCCATGGAAGCAGCATAGGGAGCTACTCGGCAAATACGGCGACATAACCGCGAAAGCGGCCATGCCAGATGAAGGGAGTACGCAGCTCCCTTCGCAGAAATACCGCCTGATTGTTCGAGGGAAATCTAGCTGCCGAATCGCCGCTTCAATGGCATATTCGACACATCGATTTGGACGCTGGACTTCTTGCTGAACAAAGTAAAAACCTTCGACAAAGTTGCCGGCGCGCTGGGAAGCGGCACATCTCCCATGGGCGAGAGCTCGAATCGCTTGAGCATATCGGCGCGCGCCTTTTCCTTGTCTTCTTCAGTCCAGCCATCGACCAAGTCTTCGTACGATCCATCCTGCATGAAAATGCGGAATGCATAAGCACGAATTTCGCCTCGCTTGTAACGCAGCAATGTTTCGCGTGCGCAATCGAGCGGATCGTCTTCGTAAGTGATGGTGTTATCAACAATGAGTTCCATGAGTCCAGTATGCCAAACGCACGGAGAATTTCTGATTCAGATCGTGTCATCGATGTGGATTTCACACTGCGCTACAAAACAAACCAGAGCACTCGGACCAGTACCGATTTTGAGTACTGATAAGACGATTGGTTGCAAACAAATTTACAAAATTTCCTCGCAACCAAGCATCTCAAAGAATGCGAACGCTATTTTTTCCGGCTTGCCTTTTGCGGGTTTATACCGAGGAAGGTCGCACCAGTCGAAGCCAGCAGCAACAGGCCGCCCGTAATCGAAGCACTCTTGAGCAGTTCGATCAATTGCGTCGGGTCGGTGATGTCGTGCGTGAAATAGATGGCACCCGCCATGGTAAAAACAGCCAACGCGTACGCCGCAATGCGGGTTTTGAAACCCAGGAGGATGGCCGCTCCCCCCAACAGTTCCAGCGCCATGATCGGCCATGTCATGAGTTCGGGCAGTCCGGCCAATTTCAGGTAGCTTGCTGTGCCGGCCGGATCCTGCAATTTCAAAAAGCCGGATGCAAGAAACAACGAAGCAAGACCGATACGGCCCGCAAGATGGACATAGTTATTGTTCATTCGTCTCTCTCCAAAAATTTCAACCGCGATGCGAATAAGCGTCGCGGACAAACTATAAGGGAGAGTGCGGCGGGAATAAAGCTGCGTCCCAGCAATGGAGAAAATCGAATACCGCTGCGGATTATTCTGAGCGAATCCGTGTTCGTTCAAAGCCAAAGGCAGAAAGACAGAGCAGACTCTGACACACTGTGCCAAGTCAATTCAAATGGCATATTCACTTCTTGTGCGCCGCACGAAACGACGCGGACCAGAAAAAATCCGTTTGAGCGAAAGTACGTTGACCATCGGGCGAGAAGAGAAAAGGCAACGGCACGCCGATATCCGAATCATCATCATCGGTAATATCCTGCGTATCGCTGTGAACGGAATTCGGCGACAGGTGCACGATGTGCGCATCGCTTCCGCTACCGATCGTATGCGCGGAAACCGTCGCTCGCGCGTGGCATGTCATGCAAGATGAATAATGCACGAAGCCCGATTCGATGCGCGTATTGCCCAAGCGCGTAGGGGTTCCTTCAGCGTCCACGAACGCAATCTGCGTGCCGCGCAAACGATAGTCGGCCCACTTGGTATTGCTCAGTTCGCGGCGCTCGCCATCGACGGAACCGCGATCCGGCGCGCCGGAGCCAAACTGGTTGCGGGTCGTTCGATCCATCGCGGGATCGATGCGCGGATCGAGCGTGGCATCTTGCGTATCGTAATCAACATGTTCGAAGTCGGCCCAAAACCAGTTCGGCAAATCTTTTGTCATAATGTGAAAGCCCGTCAACAGAAAGATTTTTCCGTTCACCCTGCGCCAGTGGAAATGCGAAAGTTTCTGCGGTGAAATATCCGCTGGTGCTTCATCCCAATCGGCCTTGATCTCCTTAGCGCCCTTCGGGAATTGAATCGAGAATCCGCCCGGCGAATGTGCGAACTTGTTGTAGAGAGAGATCAAACCTTCGATGTTGAACATCTCGTTCGCGCGGACAAATTCAAAAGCGGGCTCGTTCATCCGAACTTCAGTATTGCCGAGATTTGTATCGATCGAGCCTCCAAAAGGCTCCGTACTTTTTGTCGTCTGAATCGCTTTCAGGCGCTCCAGTTTTTTCAAGTTCACGCTGAATATTTTTGGACTGCCAGTTCGCGGCAATGCCGACCACGCGCCCGGATCTGATCAATCCGTTTTGTAAACTTCGCTGCCATCCTGAGTTGCGCCCTGCCCGGATGCGAGTGCCCATGTTTCCCAAACGACCGGTTGATCGGGCTCGTATTGCGTGATGGACTTCGATGGATCGGCCACGCCCGCAATGCCCGGCTTGGCCTGACGGCAAATATATTCGAAGAGCCGCCATGCATATTCGTCGGGGTCGTTGATCGACATGCCAGCGTCATTTCCCGTTCCGCCCGGCTCTATTGCCGATTTTGTTGCATTGACCGCTAAATTGTAGCTAATGGTCTGGGCTTGGACGTACATAACGAACAGCGCGGCACAAGCGACGATAGCGCAGTTGAAAATGCGTACAGAAAACTTCCACCTGAGTAGCATTTCTTTTATCGCTGCGCTCTTCATGTATCGATATTCGTAGTGGACAAAATCAAAGCCGGTTCACTTGTGACGCTCGGCATTTTGACTCAGCCCTCTTACCTCGAACATATGCACATCTATCGACTTGCCGTCCACGTCGGCCAATTCGAATCGATGCCGCCCAGGCGCGGGCAGAGGCAATAGGCGCTCGAGTTGCCCGCAAGGCGCAATCGGTTGGCCATCGAGGCGCATGCAATTGCGCGCATTTCCGCTGGCTTGCAGAAGTATCGATTGCAAAGGCTGGGGAATATCGGGATCCGGTGCGATGACGGCTGCATTCGGAGGCGCGATGAGTTGGGAATGCGTCTCCACGAGCTTATGAATCACTTCGTGCACACCAGCACCTTCCGGCGTATCGGACAGAAACCAGTCGTCGCGCGGCGCTTCGATGGCAGGCTGGAAAACGACGTGCTGACGCCGCACACCATCGGGCACCGCGGGCGGCCAGGACGCTTGCGTAGCATGCAAGTGTTCGACGATATCGCGCCAAACGGGCGCGGCGCCGCTGACGCCGGACACATCCCACATGTCAGCGCCCGAGAAATTGCCGACCCACACGCCAACGGTATAGCGATCCGTGAAGCCCACCGCCCAATTGTCGCGCATGCCTTTGCTGGTGCCCGTTTTCACTGCGGCCCACGTATGTGTGGAAAGCGCGCTGGAAAAGCCAAAAGTAGGTTCGCGTGCGACAGGATCGGCAAGAATGTCGGCGACGATAAAACTGGCTTGCGGGCTCAGCACTTGTCGATATTCTTTTGGCATATCTCCTGCCGCAGGCGTGAAACGTACAGGCGACCACGCACCTTGGTTGGCAAGTGCACGATAAGCGTTGCCGAGCTCGATCAAACTGGTTTCCGCGCCGCCCAACGCGAGGCCGAAACCATAATGATCTGCATCGCGCTGCATGCTGGACAATCCGAAGTTGCGCAGTGTGCCGAGGAAACGGTCGACGCCGACCAGCGTCAACGTGCGCACGGCGGGCACATTGAGCGAAGAGCCGAGCGCGGTGCGCACGCTGACCGCGCCACGAAAATCTTTATCGTAGTCCTGCGGAATGTAGAGCCCGGATGGCGTCGTCAGTGCGAGCGGCGAATCGTCGAGCACGGAACTCGAAGTGAGCCAGCCCTCATCGATCGCCAGCCCATAGAGAAAAGGTTTGAGTGCCGAGCCCGGCTGGCGTTGCGCAGCCACGCCATCCACCTCCGCCGCGCCGCTGAGATCACCGCTGGAACCGACATAGGCCAGCACTTCGCCGGTGCGATTATCGAGCACTATGACAGCGCCATCTTCGACATTGCGGCCAGTCAGTTCGGCCAGATGCGTGCGCAGAGTCTGCGTGGCGAAACGTTGCAGTTCACCGTCGATGCTTGTTTGCAATTGCTCACCGGGCCGATGCAGCAAACGGCGCGCCAGGTGCGGCGCCTCATCGACGCCCGGCAAAGGATATGGTTTCGACGGCAAGCTCATTGCAAGGAATTCCGCGTCGTCGCATTGAGCGGCGAGCTTCAGCGTACGCAGACTCGCGCAGGCACGATGCGCAACGCTGGCTCGCGTAGCCGAAGGCGCGCGAATCAACGCGGCCAGCACGGCGGCATCCGCGTTGTCGAGCCCGTCCGGTCCTTTGGCGAGCAGGCCACGCGAAGCGGCATCGATACCGACCAGCTCGCCGCGAAACGGCAAGCGATTGAGCCACGCTTCGAGAATCTGCCGCTTGCTCCAATGCAGCTCGATGGCCAGCGCATCGCGCATTTGCTGCAGCTTGCCACGCCAATCGTGACGCATGGCGGGCTCGGCAAGCAAACCGGCGAGTTGCATGCTGATCGTGCTCGCGCCGCGCGGACGGTCGCGATGAAGGTTGTCGACCAGCGCAGAAAAAATGCCAACGGGATCGACGCCCGGATGCCACCAGAACCGCTTATCTTCCGATGCAACGACTGCACGCAACAGATTCGGCGAAATGTCGTCGAGCGCAATCCATGACAACATGCGCTGCGAGCGATCGAGGCGCAAACGTTCTATGACGCTGCCATCACGATCGCGCAACACGGCTTCCGAACTGCGCGTGGCGGCGCGGACTTCATCGAAGCCCGGCACGCGTGCTGTCAGCACCAGAAGCGCAAGTCCGAGCAGCAAGCCCAACGCTATGCCGGACAATACCTTTTTCAGGATAGAACTAACGCGTCGCCACATTCGAGAATTCGATCAGGCTCGCGTTTGGGTGGCGGAAGTACGCAGACACAACCGTCAATCCCGCGAAAGCGGGAATCCATCTCCAATCGCCAAGGAATTTTTTCATGACATGTGGATTCCCGCCTTCGCGGGAATGACGAAGTATGTACTGTCTGTAGCTCACTTCACCTCCATCTTCTCCACCGGCACTTCCGCAAATATCTCCGGTGCATACATCGCTTCGACGCGCGTCGCGGGCATCTGGAAGTTGCCGGGGTTGTTGAGGCGTACGGTGTATTCGACGCTGAACTTACCTTTGGGCACGTATTGGTAATACGCGCGGAAGCCGTCGAAGGCGCGCTCTTCGAAAGCGGGACGTTCCCAGCCGGTTTTCTTTTCGCCGGAAGCAAGCTGTTTGGAATCGCCGCCTAGGCCGCTGCCCAGCACGCTAGCACCCGCAGGCACGGGATCGTTTACGACGACCCAGGTCATGTCGGCCTGCGCATCGATTTCCAGCGTGACACGATACGTATCGCCACGTTGCCACACGCCCGGCTTCTGCTGCTCGACGGGCGTGGTCGTGCGTTTGACGCTGTAACCGGCGAACAGCGGCTTGTCGAGCGGAAGCGCGGCGCGCGATGCAATGAAGGCCCATGGTTTGCCGCTACCCTGGTGTTGCAACGAAAGCGGTGCCGCTGCTGCACCGGGCCAGTCGAAATGCGCGGACACGCCATCGCCGATGGGTGTGCCTTGCGTGGGGTCGCCGGTGTTGCGCGAAACGGACTTGGCCCAATCTAGCGGACGTTCCGTATCGCCAAGCTTGAGCAGGCTGGTGCCCGCGACCGGATCGCGCTCGAAGCGCTCCTTGAAGTGGCGCAGCGCGACGACGCCCCACGCGTTGGTAATGGTCGTCTGCCAGCGCCCCTGCTTCTGGCGGCTCAACGCGCCGCGCGCCAGACGACCGGCGTCGGACGCCGCGATAGCCGGGTCATCGGCGGCCAGACGAAGCATGCGAATGGCATTGAGTTCCGGCGAGACCATCAGCCACCACAGG
>DASUGV010000044.1:0-4321 GCA_036273835.1 Rhodocyclaceae bacterium | reverse complement strand
CACGCCCTTGTTTGGACAATCACTGGCACGCCAGGTTGCGCAGGTGATGGCAGCAAGCGCTCCAAATGTGCTGGAGGTTGGCGCGGGAAGCGGTGCGCTGGCGGCAGATATGCTAATAGCATTAGAGGCCATGGGTGCTTCACCGCAGTGCTATGAAATTCTCGAACTATCGGGTGAGTTGCGTGCGAGACAAGCCGACACGCTGCATCGATGCGTACCGCATCTGGCGGATCGTGTGCGGTGGCTGGATGCTCTACCCGAAAAATTCACCGGTTGCATCGTGGCGAACGAAGTGCTGGACGTCATGCCGGTGCAATTGGTGACGTGGCGCGCTGATGGCATATTCGAGCGCGGAGTGGGCATCGATGGTGCGGGCGGATTTACCTGGGTGGAGCGTCCAGCTACAGGTCTATTGCTTCAGACGGCACAGGCGCTGCCCATAAAAATCACCGACGGCAACGCAAACGCATACACGAGCGAAATCTGCCTCGCCGCACATGCTTGGGTAAGCGAATGGTCGCATCGTCTTACGCATGGCGCGATGCTTTTGATCGATTACGGATATCCGCAGGCCGAGTACTATTTATCGCAGCGCGCCAGTGGAACTGTGCAGTGCTACTACCGTCACCGCGCCCATCCCGATTTACTCTCGTGGCCGGGCTTGAACGACATCACCGCATTCGTCGATTTCACCGCGGTGGCCGAAGCGGCACACGAGGCGGGTCTGTCAGTGCTGGGCTACATCACTCAAGCCAATTTCTTGCACAACTGCGGATTGCTGGAGTTGCTGGCACAGCGTGAGCCAAGCGATAGTGCGGACTACCTGCGCGCCGCACGTGCCGTGCATCGATTGACCGGCCCGCACGAAATGGGAGAACTTTTCAAGGTGTTGGCAATAGGGCGAGGAGCATTGCCTGAACCACTGCTGGGGTTTATGCGCGGAGATCGTTTGTTTGCGCTGTAAGGGTTGCCGCCAACCCCGAATTGAAGTGCTCTGAGGCGATATTATAGTGCGTTACGTGATATGACAAATGCCTAGCTCGAAATCTCGCTGCACAGCGGCGAGATCTAGCTGAACGATCATTCCTGAGCTTTGTACAAACGCTGCAGAAAATTGTCGGGGTCGCTTACGTTCGCAGTGGCGGACACTTTGGTTGCCGAGACGCGCTCTGTGCATAGGCTCAACAAGCCCAACTGCAACATGGCCTGGGGCAGCCAGTTAGCGTTCAATACCTCTTCTCCGTAGCGATTAATATCCGCAAAGTGCTCAGTTGTCATATCCATGATAGCCACCATTCTTCTGCCGACTTCAGGTTAGGTAACGCCATGAGTAGCGACTTCAACTTCGATGTCGTCTGCTCACACCTTCACTATCGGACAAAACTGGTGAAGAGTGAAAGACAAATCTGTGTCGATACGCAAAATGCTTCACGCATTCGACAACGCCTATCCTGCATCAGATGTATTTCAACAGCATGGTGTCTGTGTGACAACACGACGAAAGGGCAGATGCCCGAATAGTCAGATCCGGTTCTGATTTGTCGTTGCGCGATTGTGTCTAAGCGTGGCGTGAATGACGCCGACTGAACAGGTGGGCTAGCGAGCAGATTTGTCCGCGTCGTCGGCTTGCTGAGTGAGTTCGAGGAAGCGCTTCCGGTCGGCATCGAAGCGTGAGCGGGTGACATCGACGTCGCGCTGCTTGCTGTCGATAACGGTACGGATCGACGCAAGTTCGGCGGCGTTGGTGGAGAGGTCCTCTGCGACGTCACGTGGAACCGGTGCGCTGGCAGGTTTGAGCTTTTCCAATTTGGCGCGCTGCGCAAGTAGCTCTGCTTCGCGTACTTTGGCTTGCTGGATTTCGCCATCGACGCTGCTGACTTCCTTGTCACGACGCGCATCGATTTCGGATACTTTGGCATAGCTGTCCAGCAATACCTGATCGCGGCGTTTCGCTTCTGCCTCGCGCGCCAGTTTGTCGCGTTGCGCTTTCAATTCTTCGTCGCGCTTGGCGCGCTGAGCCGGAGTCATCGGCGCGTCGACATCGCGAATCACGCGTCCACCCGGCGAGACTTCCCGGTAGGCGCGGTCGTAGCAAATTTGCGGCAAGGTGTCGCCGCACACATGATGGCCCGCAGCATCGTCGCAGCAGAACATGCGCGACTGCGCATTCGCCAGCGGCGAGGCTAGCAGACAGACGAGCATTGCGAGAGACGGCAATCGAGTGATCAGCATGCGTACTATGCCCAAATCATTTCACTCCATAAGTATCGCGATAGCGCTGAACGGCGACCAGGTGTTCGGTCAGTGTCGGGCTATCAGCAATGAACGCCATTAAATCGTCCAAACACGCTACTGCAACCACCTGAACGTCATATGCGTCGCGCACTTCCTGGACGGCACTTTTTTCGCCTGTGCCACGCTCCATGCGGTCAAGCGCGATGACTACACCCGCGAACTGCGCATCCTGAGAGCGAATAATTTCAGCCGATTCGCGTACCGAGGTGCCCGCAGAAATGACATCGTCCAATACAAGTATGCGGCCTTTCAAGGGTGCGCCGACCAGCGTACCACCTTCGCCATGATCCTTGGCTTCCTTGCGATTGAAGCAGAATGGCTTGTTTTCGCCTTGCGCAGCCAATTGCATGGCAGTGCCTGCCACAAGTGGAATGCCCTTATAGGCAGGTCCGAACAGCATATCGTAGTCGAGGCCCGCCGCTCGGATGGCTTGCGCGTAATATCCGCATAGTTCGCCAAACGAGCGACCATCATCGAATAACGCGGAATTGAAGAAATAGGGTGACAGCCGACCGGCTTTTGTTTTGAATTCGCCGAAGCGCAAAACGCCCTTTTTGACGGCAAGAGCCAGAAATTCACGACTAAAATCCACCACTTCCAGTTTCCTCTGTTAAGGGCCGACCGATGTTACGCGTCATCTCACTCAATCTCAACGGCATCCGGTCCGCTGCGACCAAGGGTTTCTATCCTTGGTTGGCCGAGCAGAATGCCGATGTCGTTTGTCTGCAAGAACTCAAGGCTCAAGAATCCAACCTAACGGCTGCAATGAAAAATCCGCCGGGTTACCAAGGCTTTTTTCACTATGCAGAAAAGCCCGGTTACAGCGGCGTTGCAATTTTCACACGCCTCAAACCGATCCTGGTGTCGACCGGCGTAGGCGCTGCCGAGTTCGATGCCGAAGGGCGATATATTCAGGCCGATTTCGATCTGTCAAGCGGGCCGCTGTCGGTTGTCTCGCTCTACCTGCCATCCGGTTCCAGTTCTGAAGAGCGGCAGCAAGCCAAGTTTCGTTTCCTCGATCACTTCTTCCCCAAGATGGCAGCGTTGCATGCATGCGGGCGAGAGGTCATTGTGTGCGCCGATTGGAACATCGCGCATAAGGAAATCGATCTCAAGAATTGGAAGAGCAATCAGAAGAACTCAGGCTTCCTCCCCGAAGAGCGTGCCTGGATGACGCGCGTGCAAGAAGAGTTGGGCTGGGTCGACGTATATCGGCGACTGCATCCCGAGGCGACCGGCGAGTCCTACACCTGGTGGTCGAATCGCGGCCAAGCGTGGGCCAATAACGTGGGATGGCGGCTCGATTATCAATTGACCACCCCTGCCATCGCGGCAACGGCGCGCACAGCAAATGTCTTCAAGGCGCAGCGGTTTTCGGATCATGCGCCGTTGACGGTCGATTACGCGTGGTGAATGCGATACCGCTGATGATGAGCGCCATGCCCGCGAAGTGGTAAGGGTGTGGCCGCTCGTTGAGGAAAATGGCCGACAGCAGCGGTGTAAATACCGGCATCAGATGAATGAACAATCCCGAGATGAAACCGCCTACTTGTTCTACCGCCCGGTTCCAAAATACATAACCCAGGAAGGCTGGAAACACGCCGGTGTACAGCATGCCTGCGACTGACGCAGGCGCGAAATGAATCGTATGACCTTGCGCGAGTTCCCATCCATACAAAGGCGCCAAACCGACGACACCGATCGCTGTAAGTAGCGCGAGCAAGACCATCGGATGCAATCCGGCTGGCCGGAATTGCAACAGTATCGTGTAACCGGCCCATACGAATACCGACACCATGATCCACAGATCGCCGGGGTTGAACGACAACGTCGCAAGTGTCGCTAAATTCCCGTGTGCAACGATCACTGATACGCCGATGAGCGAGATCAATCCACCCAGCATTTGCACGCCGGTCAGACGTTTGCCGAAGAAAGCCCACGATAAACACATTATGACAATTGGAATGAAAGAATTGAGCAACACCCCATTCGTGGCGGTAGTGAACTGCAGTCCGATGTAAGTCAG
>DASUGV010000043.1:0-3340 GCA_036273835.1 Rhodocyclaceae bacterium | reverse complement strand
ATGATGGTGCTGATGATGGGTACCTTGAGTTCGGCCATGGCATACAGATTGCGTCCGATTGCTTCCGACTGGCCGCGCTCTTCGGCGTCGATGCCGGGATATGCTCCTGGCGTATCGATGAAAGTAAAAACCGGGATGTCGAATTTTTCAGCCAGCTTCATTAGACGCAAGGCTTTGCGGTAACCTTCTGGACGCGGCATACCAAAATTGCGATGGATCTTTTCCTTGGTATCGCGACCCTTCTGGTGGCCGATGACCATGCACGATTGGCCGTTGAAACGCGCGAGACCACCGAGAATGGCGCGATCGTCAGCGAACGCGCGATCGCCATGCAGTTCTTCGTAGTCGGTGAAAACATGCTGGACGTAGTCCAACGTGTAAGGACGCTGCGGGTGACGCGCAACCTGGGCAATCTGCCAAGGTGTGAGCTTGGCATAAATTTCCTTGGTCAACGCTTGACGTTTGACCTCGAGGCGAGCGATCTCTTCGGAAATATCGACCGCCGAATCGTCCTGAACGAAACGCAGTTCTTCGATGCGTGTTTCGAGATCGGCAATCGGCTGTTCAAAATCCAGGAAGGTCGTTTTCACAGATCGAGACGCCGGATCGGCGATGTAACAAAAATGCGATTGTAACCGATTGCCCGTGCTTGGCCGATAGCGGCAACCGCCTTACGGCGCAACAAGATAGGCGCGAATTTCAAAGTCGGTGCCATATTCAAGCGTCGTAACGGGTGTGAGCTTGACCGCCTTACCGTGATCGAGCAGATAAAGCGGTTCTCCCTGACGCGGTCCCGGCGATGGCACCGCCAGGCGTACAGGCTGACCCCGTTTGAGCGGTTCCAGCACAATCACACGCACAGCGTTGGCACCATCGTCAGCCGAAGCGGCTACAGGTGCGCCACCTAGTAATTCGATACCCACTTGTCCTGTTTTGTCGGACATGCGCCACATGCGGCGCACAGCGCCAATGCGCCAACGGTCGCCGTCAACGGAGTGCATACCCACCAGCGTGCCGACATTCAGATTCTCGGTATCGTCCAAGGGCGCTTCCGCGCCAATGCCCTGCAAACTGGCATCGCGAACCGTCCAGGTATGCAGCGCGCTATCGCTTGCGTCGCCGGAAAGGCGCGCCACGAAGCGCGTCAATCCATCTATGACAAGCAGTTGACCCGGCATCGCATGACGACGATGACGGCGTTGCGGCGGCTGGTTCGACCAGCCGCGAATGATATGCGACAAAACACTGGCAACACGCGCATGGGCATTCTCGCCGCTCACGGACAATGCCGTTGGCATTTCTCCTGCCACGACCAAATCGAGTAATTCCTCCAGCGTATGCACCGCCGCCATGCCGCTGAAAAATCTCGGCATCGTGGCATTTGCAGGCAGATTCACGATCCGCGCTGGCGGCAGCGAAAGCGCGCAATCCAACCAATGCAGGCTTGCCGCGTTGGGTGTCGGAGTGAGTTCGAGATAATGCAATACGTAGTGAATCAAGCGCGCGGCTAGTTCAAATCTTTCCGCATCCAATTGATCGGGCCCAACACCATGTTGCGCAATGGCGCGTAGGTATTCGCGCTCCGCCGTTGTTTCTGTTGCGCGGCCAGGCCGTAGCTGCAGCGGCAGGTGTTGAACACCGCAACGGACGGCCAGTCGATAAGCGAGATTGAGACGGGACCACACCGAATTTTCGATCGGTCCGTGGCGAAAGGCATCCCATTTAGCACGCAGCGTGCCGGAACGGATCGTGCGAATCGCCAATTCGGCCAGCGCAGCATCGACATGCAGACTTTTGTCGGTCGCCGCTGCGTTCAGGCATTCGCCATACGCATCGAAAATAAGTGCCCAATGACTGCGCGCTGCTGACCACAATAAATTCTTGCTAGGCGAAGCTTCGCGGAGTGCAGCAAGATAGTGATCGATATAGCCGCGCACATGCGGCTGCGTCGCCTCATCCAGCGCGAATAGCAGACGCAGGCGTTCCGTTTCTCCCATGTCGGGATTGCCGAGCGATGATTCGATCAGAGATGCTGCCTCTGCGAGCGCGTCTTCCGGCGGTGCGCTGCTCAGCGCCTGCAAAACATTCGCCAAGGCTTTCTGGCCGGAGAGCGGATGCTGTTTGGATATCAATGATCGCACGGACATCTCCCTTGAATCCCCGCCTTGCTGCTCGTTTGGAGCGCATCGTTCATCTGCTGTTCATCCGGTTCGCCGCACCCAGAAACCCGCGCGCAAATTTTGTCAAATTGCCTATCGCTGCCCAATCGAGACTTTCGCTCATAAGAAGCATTCAACACCAGTACAATATGAGGCGTTTTGTAACGGATATTCCCATGCGTCAGTATCACGATCTTATGCGTCACGTGCTCGAGCACGGCCATCGTAAATCCGATCGCACCGGCACCGGCACCTTGTCAGTTTTCGGCTGGCAGATGCGCTTCGATCTTGCCGAAGGCTTTCCGATGCTTACCACCAAGAAACTGCACTTACGCTCGATCATCCACGAGTTGCTGTGGTTTCTGCAAGGCGACACGAATGTCCGCTATCTGCAGGACAACGGCGTTTCGATCTGGAACGAATGGGCCGATGAAAACGGCGAACTCGGTCCAGTCTATGGTAAGCAATGGCGGCGCTGGGAAAGTCCCGATGGAAGGGTTATCGACCAGATCGGGCAACTCATTGAGGGCTTGAAGAAAAACCCCGACTCGCGCCGTCATCTGGTCAGCGCCTGGAATCCGGCGGACGTCAGCAAAATGGCTCTGCCGCCTTGCCATGCGCTCTTTCAGTTCTATGTGGCCGATGGCAAGCTGTCCTGCCAGCTCTACCAGCGCAGCGCCGATATATTCCTGGGTGTGCCGTTCAATATCGCCAGCTATGCGCTACTGACAATGATGGTTGCACAAGTTTGCGATTACGCGCCCGGCGATTTCGTACATACCTTGGGCGACGCTCACCTCTACACCAATCACCTCGAGCAAGCGAAATTGCAACTAAGCCGCGAGCTGCGCCCGCTACCCACATTGCATATCAATCCTGCCGTAAAAGATTTGTTCGCTTTCAAATTCGACGATTTCACGTTGGAAAACTACGCGCCGCATCCGCATATCTCTGCACCGGTCGCCGTATGAATTCAGAAGTCAAAAGGAAAACCCGCATTTCGTTGATCGCCGCGGTCGCCCAGAACGGAATCATCGGACGAGGCAATGCGCTACCGTGGCGCCTCTCCGACGATCTAAAACGCTTCAAGGCGCTGACGCTCGATCATTCCATTGTCATGGGACGCAAGACATGGGATTCGCTGGGCCGTCCGCTGCCGAACCGGAGGCACATCGTCCTTA
>DASUGV010000042.1:0-5534 GCA_036273835.1 Rhodocyclaceae bacterium | reverse complement strand
GATTGCTGTCTAAGCTGCTGAGTCGCGGCGCGTTCAACGACGCGTTCCACTGTATTGCCAAATAGATCGAGATCGCCAGTCGTTTCGGAAGCGCTGGTCGGCATGGCGGCGCTATGTGAAGGAACTTCTGGGGAAAACACTTCCGGTGTCCCTGCTTCTGCTTCACGTAGCCTCTTGGCATCTTCCGTCGTGGCGATTGGCGAGGCAGGCGCGAAGGCGTCAACTAGACTTGCGTCGGCATCAGCGTCGAGAGCGGGCTGGTGATCTGAAACTATCTGATTGGCATTATTGCCGTTCTCGCCGCGTCCTCGACCGCCACGACCCCGACGATTGCGGCGGCGTCCTTCTCGCTCCGCTGGTTGCGCAACATTGCCATTGACCTCTGCAACAGGGGTTTCGCTCGTATTCTCCGGTGTGGCTGCGACGTTTGGAACGGAGGCTTCGCGTTGTTGATCACGTTGTTGTCCACGTGGCGGACGATCACGACGTTCGCGTTGTGGCTTGGCTTGAGCGGGCGCGGATATGGTCTCGGTTTGTTGCTTGGCTTTTTCCTTGTTTTGCGCGGGCTGACGACTGTCCTGTTTGTTGCGCTCGGGACGCTCTTCGCGTTTGCTCTGGCCTTCGCGGCTTTCGCGTGGCTTGCTGCTGCTTTCGCCACGTGGCTTGCGTTCGCCGTCGCGGCGGCGTCCATCTCGACGCGCATTGCTCGCGGGTTTAGCAGGTTTGACCGGTTCGGCAGTCGGTCGTTCTTGGCCGCGTAGCCAAGCGAAGAAACGTTGAAACAATCCTGGCGATGTGGCGTCCGTACGTGTCGTGGCACGTGCTTCGACAACCGGTGCCGGTTGTTCGGGCGTGATGCTTTTGATGGCTGCTTCCGCGCGTACAGGTTTGGTTTCGGTTTGCGCGGATGGCGGCGTGTAAGTATTCTCAAGCGGTGCTTCAGCCATGCGATAGCTGGGCAATACAATGTCTTCTTGATTTAACTGATCGTGACGCAGGCGGGTGATTTCCTGTTGCGGAGTTTCGAGATGACGATTGGGTATGATCAATAGATTGACCTTGTGGCGCATCTCGATTTTGGCGATATCGACACGCTTTTCGTTGAGCAGGAAAGTACCAACGTCGACAGGCACTTGCGCGTGAATGGCGCCGGTATTTTCCTTCATCGCTTCTTCTTCGAGAATGCGCAGAATGTGCAGCGCCGCTGACTCGGTGGAGCGGATATGACCTGTGCCGGTACAGCGCGGGCAGGTAATGTAGCTGGTTTCCGCAAGCGCGGGACGCAAGCGCTGACGCGACAATTCGAGAAGGCCGAAGCGGCTGATCTTGCCCGTCTGTACGCGCGCGCGATCATAGTGCAGCGCGTCGCGCAGCCGGTTTTCAACTTCGCGCTGATTGCGCGGGTTTTCCATATCGATGAAGTCGATGACGATCAAACCGCCCAGGTCGCGCAGGCGCAATTGGCGGGCGGTTTCGTCGGCTGCTTCGAGATTCGTACGCAACGCAGTTTCTTCGATATCGGCTCCGCGAGTCGAACGCCCCGAGTTGACATCGACCGATACCAGCGCTTCGGTATGGTCTATGACAATGGCACCTCCCGAAGGGAGCGTCACCTGGCGAGAGTATGCCGATTCAATTTGATGCTCGATCTGGAAACGCGAGAATAGCGGCACGTCATCGCGATAGCGCTTTACGCGACCGACATTGGCCGGCATGACATGTTCCATGAACGTGCGCGCCTGTTCATAGACTTCGTCGGTATCGATGAGGATTTCGCCGATGTCAGGCTGGAAATAATCGCGGATGGCACGGATGACAAGGCTGCCTTCCTGATAAATGAGAAAGGCGCCGCTCTGCGACTGTGCCGCGCCGTCGATCGCGCGCCATAGCTGGAGCAGATAGTTCAAGTCCCATTGCAACTCTTCGGCTGCATGGCCAATGGCAGCTGTGCGCGCGATCATGCTCATGCCGTTTGGGACTTCGAGGCTGTCTAGTGCATCGCGTAACTCGGCGCGCTCATCGCCTTCGACACGACGCGACACGCCGCCGCCGCGCGGGTTATTGGGCATCAATACCAGATAGCGGCCGGCTAGAGAGACGAAGGTGGTGAGGGCGGCGCCTTTGTTGCCGCGTTCGTCCTTTTCGACCTGGACGATAATTTCCTGACCTTCTTTGAGCGCCTCTTTGATGCTAGCTTTGGAGACGTCGACGCCTTCTTTGAAATAGGAACGCGAAACTTCCTTGAAGGGCAGAAAGCCGTGGCGCTCAGCACCGTAATCGATAAATGCCGCTTCGAGGCTGGGCTCGATTCGTGTGATAACGCCCTTGTAGATATTGCTTTTGCGTTGTTCCTTGGCAACCGACTCGATATCGAGGTCGATCAGTTTTTGTCCATCTACGATTGCGACGCGGAGTTCTTCCGCTTGCGTCGCGTTGAAAAGCATGCGCTTCATCTAATTCTTCTCCCGCGCGCGAAACACGGGGGATGCGGGCACAACAAACCGCTCGCCGTCTCTGGGACGGCAAACGCTCAGCTTGTCGGGAACATTGTCTTCATTGTGTTCAGGGGCAAACGAGTGAGTCGGGTTCTTGTGTCATGCCCCTGAAGCGCGGTGTGCGTTTCTTCAGCGGCTGCAATCTCATGGGTACGCGCGCTAATAATTTGTCAATCAAAAATTTCGTATTACCATCGCGGGCTTTTCAGCGAACGGCGATGGCCGTGTCGTTTTCCTGCTGGATTGCCGCGAAACGCTGATGCAACCAACTTCTGGCTCAAGTAAAACTTGTGCTGAATTCATGCGGTCGCGAATTTCGGTGTCTAACATCGCGATCAACCATCGCGATCATTGGATTCGACAAAACTCTCGCTACCAGAATCGGCAATACGACCTGTAACAAAACGTCGATTGCGGATTGAATCCGGGAAAACGTAGGTCAGTATATGGGAAAAACATGATTTTAGGCAAAGCAAACCCATCAAATTTGCGCACTGCGGTAAGCGTGAGACATATTTGTATTGGCGAAGAAGAGGTCGGCCAGCGCATCGACAATTTTCTGTTGCGCGAATGCAAAGGGGTGCCGAAGAGCCATATTTACCGGATTTTGCGCAGTGGCGAAGTGCGGGTAAACGGTGGCCGCATTGATCAGACTTATCGCTTGGCGATGGGCGATGCGGTAAGGATTCCGCCCGTCCGTGTTGCGGAGCGACAAGCACTGGCCACCATACCCGTTGCAGCGCAACGCAATCTGGATGTCGTTTTCGAGGATGATTCCTTGTTGGTCATTAACAAGCCCGCCGGTTTGGCAGTGCATGGCGGTAGCGGGATCAGTTATGGGGTGATCGAGCAATTACGGCAACAGCGGCCCACCGCGCGCTTTCTCGAACTCGTGCATCGTTTGGATCGAGACACATCGGGTTTGCTAATAGTCGCCAAACGTCGGGCTGCGTTGACAGCAATGCAGGACATGATGCGTGCAGGCACGGTAGAGAAACGCTATGTGGCGATGGTATCGGGGCGTTGGGCCAATCCGCTCCAACACATTCGCTCTGCCTTGCACAAATATTTAACAGAGGACGGCGAGCGACGCGTCTCGGTGAGCACCAATGGAAAACCTTCGCATAGCATCGTGCGCTTGGTGAAACGTTGGGAGCAATTCAGCTTGGTTGAGGTTGAACTCAAAACTGGACGCACCCATCAAATTCGTGTGCATCTTCAGTCCGTAGGATTTCCTTTGCTTGGCGATGACAAGTACGGCGATTTTCCGCTGAACAAAATTTTAGCCAAGCAAGGTTTGCAGCGCATGTTTCTTCACTCCGCCGTGCTAAGGTTCAATCATCCATCGTCAAACTTGCTGCTGAGTCTGAAAGCGCCGTTGCCGGATGATTTGTCGCGATGGATTGCCCATGTCGATGCCGCGCAAAATCGTGACTATGGATAAAAGTCGGTTCGTGGTGACCGGAATTCATGCGCAATACATTAATCTGTGCTTCCAGTGATCTCGTCGAAAAAGGCGATGGTCTACGCTTTGTTGTCAGTGACCAACATGGGGACTGGCAAGCATTCGTTATCCGGCACGAGGGCAAGGCATATTCGTTCCGAAACCAATGCGCTCATGCCGCGGTAGAACTGGATTGGAACCCGCGCAAGTTCTTTGATGATTCAGGTTTATACTTGATCTGTGCAACGCATGGCGCGCTCTATGAGCCAGCCACTGGCGAGTGTGTCGACGGCCCATGTCGTGGCGCTCACTTGTATGCCATTGCCATAGAAGAATGTGACGGCAATATCTATTTGAGAAACAATCAATGAGCGATTCAAACGAGTTTTCGAGCGGTTCAGCAAATCAACCCGGCTGGGAGCGCAAGCTGCTTGAAAAACTGGCCATGGAGAATCTTAAGGAAGCCCGCCGCCGTCGGCGTTGGAGTGTGTTCTTCAGGACAGTGGCATTTTTCTTCCTTGGCATAATACTTTTTATGGTTTGGTCGTGGCGGTCCGGCGGAGACGTGATGGCCGATGGCGAACCGCATACTGCGTTGGTTCAACTTGAAGGTGTCATAGGCGCGGGGCAGGACGTCAGCGCGGAGCAAGTGACATTGGCTTTGCAATCTGCGTTTGAGGACAAGGGTACCAAGGGTGTTGTATTGCGCATCAATAGTCCAGGTGGCAGCCCTGTTCAGGCTGGAATGATCAATGACGAAATTCGTCGCTTGCGTGGAAAATATCCGAGCATTCCGGTGTATGCCGTTGTTGAGGATATCTGTGCTTCAGGCGGCTATTACATTGCTGTCGCCGCTGACAAGATATATGTGGATAAGGCGAGCATCGTCGGTTCCATCGGTGTACGGATGGACGGTTTTGGTTTCACCGGCACGATGGAAAAACTTGGCGTCGAGCGCAGGCTGATTACGGCTGGTGAAAATAAGGCATTCCTTGATCCTTTCTTGCCTCAGGATCCAAAACAGGTTCAGTTTGCTCGCAATATGCTGGAAGAGATTCATCAGCAATTTATCGATGTGGTTCGCAAAGGCCGTGGCAAGCGTTTGAAAGAAACGCCTGAAATGTTTTCAGGACTTTTCTGGAGCGGCGCAAAAAGCATTGATATGGGATTGGCCGATGGATTTGGCACAGTCGATTCCGTAGCGCGCGATGTAATCAAGGCTGACGATGTTCGCGACTACACGCAGCACGAAAACTTCGCCGAGCGTTTCGCCAAGCGTTTGGGTGCCGATGCGGCAGGTAGCGCCGCGAATGCGATGAGCAAATTCGACTGGCGTTGATATTTGGAGAGGGTTCTATCGACGACGCAGAACCCTCTGCTTTCAAGGTACTTCAATACCTTCTTTACGCAGCATTCGGCACAAGGTAATCAACGGTAACCCGATCAACGCATTGGGATCGTCGCCGCGTATGTACTCCAACAGAGAAATACCCAAGCCTTCCGACTTTGCGCTGCCCGCGCAATCCAGTGGTTGCTCTCGCGCCACATAGCGCACGATTTCGGCTTCCGATAACTGACGAAATCGTACTTCTGTC
>DASUGV010000041.1:0-3246 GCA_036273835.1 Rhodocyclaceae bacterium | reverse complement strand
CATGTCCTACGTGGAGTGGGGCGATCCGCACAACGATCGCGTGCTCGTTTGCGTGCATGGGCTGACGCGCAATGCACGCGATTTCGATTTTCTGGCGCAGGCGCTGACCGATCGATATCGTGTCGTGTGCCCCGATGTGGTGGGGCGCGGCCACAGCGACTGGCTCAACGTAAAAACCGACTACGCCATTCCGCTGTATGCCGCCGACATGTATGCGCTGATCGCGCAACTCGGCATCAAGTCGGTCGACTGGGTGGGCACCTCAATGGGCGGTTTGATCGGCATTGCGCTTGCGTCGCAGCCGCTCTCGCCGATCAAGCGTATGGTATTGAACGATGTGGGGCCGGTGATTGAAGGGCAGTCGCTGGCACGCATCGGTCAATACGTCGGACGTGCGCCGGAGTTTGCCACTTTCGCGGATGCCGAAGCCTACGTGCGCGCCGTGAGCGCATCGTTCGGCAATCTTACCGACACACAGTGGAAGCATATTACCGAGCATTCCCTGCGCCAATCCGACAAGGGATTTGTGATGTCGTATGACCCTGGCATCGGCGACGCTTTTCGTCTGACGCCCGTTGAAGCCGACATCACGTTATGGCCTCTGTATGACGCCATCAAGTGTCCGGTGTTGGTGATGCGTGGTAAAGAATCCGATTTGCTGAAGGCCTCGACAGTCGAAGAGATGACACGGCGCGGGCCGCATGCGCGTGCGGTCGAAATCGCCGGCGTGGGTCATGCACCGATGTTGATGGATGCGGAACAGATCGGTATCGTAAAAGAATTCCTGCTGGAGTCCTGATATGCCAATTTTTGACTTCTTGTCTAAATTCACGTGGCTCGATTGGGTGGGCCTGGCGTGGTTTCTGATTTGCTGGTTTGGTTACGAACATCTTGTCGAGCGCGGCGGTGTACGCGGACGTTCGACTTTGCTGGCCGAGAGCCATCGCCTGCGGCTGGGCTGGGCGCGGCAAATGCTCACGCGCGAGAATCGCATCGTGGATGCGGCACTGGTTGGTAATTTGGTGAACAGCGTTTCGTTTTATGCCAACACGTCGATTTACATCATCGCCGGTTTGATCGCCACGTTGGGTGCGTTGGACCATTTCATCACCACGGCTTCCGAATTGCCTTTTGCGCACGCGATTACGCGAGAAGCGCTCGAACTGAAAATGATTCTGCTGCTTGGAATTTTCGTCGTGGCCTATTTCAAATTCACATGGTCGCTGCGGCAGTTCAACGTGTTGTCGATGATCATCGGTTCGGTGCCGCCAAAGGAATCCGATGCGGATGAGCTGGCCCCTTTTGCCGAGCGCACGGCCGCCGTCAACTCGTGCGCGGGCGATGATTTCAATCGCGGCATTCGCGCATATTACTTTGGCATGTCGGTGCTGGCGTGGATGCTGTCGCCGTGGCTGTTCATCATTTCAACGACACTGATCGTATTCGTGCAAGCGCAACGCGAGTTCGATTCTCCGGTGTTGCGCGCTTTAAAAGTAACGGAGATGCTTGGCGAGAAGGAAGATTTGAATCGATGAGCGCTCTGAAATAGCAAGAATTAATTTCAGCATGTCAGGTCGAGTTCCAGTCAGCTGTGATCGGGACGTACATCCGTGATGAGGCGGGCGCCGCGTTTGTAAGTGATGAACGACCACATCCAGTTGAATGTCACGGCTATCCTGCTGCGGAAATCGATCAGGAAGAAAATATGCGCGGCGCCCCACAGCCACCACGCGATGGGACCGTGTAGCTTGATCCAGCCGAAGTCGACAACGGCGGCACGCCGTCCGATGGTGGCCAGATTGCCGTAATTTTTGTAGGTGAAGGGTTTCGGTGCACTTCGTTTGCTCAACCGGGCGCGAATGACGCCAGCCACATAGCCGCCAGCCTGCTTGGCCGCTGGCGCGACACCGGGCACGACCTTACCTGCTGCATCGGTCAATACAGATGTGTCGCCTATGACAAATACATTGTCGTGCTCAGCGACGCTGAAGTCCGGCCGGACTTTAACCCGTTGTGCCTTGTCCGCTTCCGCATTGAGCCAGCTTGCGGCGGGCGATGCTTGCACGCCCGCCGCCCAGATGATCGTACCTGCGGAGATGCGCTGATCGCCGATCACGACACCATCGCTATCGCATGCCGTGACACGCGCATCGACGCGAACTTCAACGTCTAGCTGCTCCAGCGATTTTCTCGCCGCTGCCGATAAATCGTCGGGAAAACTCGCCAGCAATTTCGGGCCCGCTTCGACGAGCAGGATATGCGTCTTGCGTGGGTCGATGTGGCGGAAATCCTTGGCCAGCGCGGCACGTGCGAGTTCGGCAATGGTGCCTGCCATTTCGACGCCGGTCGGCCCGCCACCGATGACGACGATGGTGAGCAAGCGCTTGAGTTCGGCCGGGTCGCTAGCCATCTCGGCACGTTCGAATGCGATCAATAACCTGTGTCGAATGGCTGTCGCGTCTTCGATCGTTTTCAAGCCTGGAGCAAATTTCTCCCATGCGTCATTGCCAAAATAGGCATGACGTGCGCCAGTCGCGAGGATCAGATAGTCGTAACTGACCTCGTCCGTATGAGTACCGCTGTTGATGGCGACCTTCTGCTTTTCCGCATCGACGCCAATGACCTCGCCGAGAATAACGGTGACATTCTTCTGATCGGACAGCACGCCGCGAATGGGCGCAGCGATATCGGCAGGCGACAGGCCGGCGGTGGCTACCTGGTATAGCAGCGGCTGAAATAGATGATGGTTGCGCCGGTCTATGACAATGACATCGACCGGCGCAGTGGCCAATTTTTTTGCCGCGGTTAGGCCGCCGAAACCTGCGCCGACGATGACGACTTTAGGCCTGGATTGATTTGTCATGTTCGATCCATTGACCGTTTGCATTGGTCAACAGTTTGCGCCGAAACCTGGCCCAGCGAATATGGCGCGTATTAAAATCGTTCACCGCGTCATTCACGGCGAACCCGCCATGAACGTTGTTCGCGGAAAAAATTATTCTTTTTCCAGTTTAATAGATGCCGAGTTGATGCAGTAACGCAAGCCGGTCGGATTCGGCCCGTCATTGAAGACATGTCCGAGATGCGCGCCGCACTGATGACACATGACTTCGGTACGAACCATGCCGTGACTGTAGTCCTCGACGGATTCGACGTTGTCCGGTTCGGCGGCGCTGGAAAAACTCGGCCAGCCGCAGCCTGCGTCGAATTTGCTATCGGAATGGAAGAGCTCAGCGTCGCAACAGG
>DASUGV010000040.1:0-6205 GCA_036273835.1 Rhodocyclaceae bacterium | reverse complement strand
AGTCCTTCAAAAAGGTTATTTGCTGGAAGGCCGTGTACTGCGCCCGGCATTGGTCACGGTCGCGAAAGCCGGCTGATTGCTTCGGCCCACTTGAAGTATTCGTGATCAGCCCTACTTACAGTGCAGGTATGAATTTAAGTGCAATCCAAAACGGACTGCAAAGCTGAAAAATTAGGAGAATCGAACATGGCAAAAATTATCGGGATTGACTTGGGTACGACCAATAGCTGTGTCGCAATCATGGAAGGCGGCAAACCCAAGGTCATTGAAAATTCGGAAGGCGCACGTACTACACCATCGATCGTTGCCTACATGGACGATGGCGAAATTTTGGTCGGAGCACCTGCCAAACGCCAGGCCGTTACCAATGCCAAGAACACGCTGTATGCAATCAAACGCCTGATCGGCCGCCGTTTCGAGGAAAAGGAAGTACAGAAGGACATCAAATTGATGCCTTATGCCATTGTCAAGGCCGACAATAACGACGCCTGGGTGGAAGTGCGCAGCAAAAAAATGGCGCCACCGCAGATTTCCGCTGAAGTGTTGCGCAAAATGAAAAAGACGGCGGAAGATTATCTAGGTGAGGAGGTAACGGAAGCCGTCATCACCGTACCCGCCTACTTCAACGACAGCCAACGCCAAGCCACCAAGGACGCAGGCCGTATTGCCGGTCTCGAAGTCAAGCGGATCATCAACGAACCGACGGCCGCCGCGCTGGCGTTCGGCATGGACAAGGTCGGTAAGAAAGATCAGAAGATCGCCGTATTCGATCTGGGCGGCGGTACCTTCGATATTTCGATCATCGAAATCGCCGATGTCGATGGCGACAAACAATTCGAAGTGCTGTCCACTAATGGCGATACCTTTCTCGGCGGTGAAGATTTCGACCAGCGCCTGATCGACTACATCGTCGACGAATTCAAGAAGCAACATGGCGTGGATCTGGGCAAGGACGCGATCGCGCTTCAGCGCATCAAGGCCGCTGCGGAACGCGCCAAGATCGAACTGTCGTCCAGTCAACAAACCGAAATCAACGAGCCTTACATCACCATGGTGAATGGCGCGCCTTCGCATCTTGCGATGAAGATCACACGCGCCAAGTTCGAATCGCTGGTCGAAGAATTGGTGGGACGCACCATCGAGCCCTGCCGTCAGGCGCTCAAGGATGCGGGCATGAAAGTCAGCGATATCGACGACGTGATTCTCGTCGGCGGTCAAACTCGCATGCCCATGGTGCAAGACAAAGTGAAAGAATTTTTCGGCAAGGAAGCGCGCAAGGACGTGAATCCGGACGAAGCCGTTGCCGTCGGTGCAGCCATCCAAGGCGGCGTGTTGCAAGGAGAAGTGAAAGACGTATTGCTGCTCGACGTATCGCCCCTCAGCCTGGGTATCGAAACCCTCGGTGGCGTCATGACAACCATGATCAAGCGCAACACCACTATCCCGACCAAACATGCGCAGGTGTTCTCGACTGCCGACGACAATCAGCCCGCAGTGACCATCAAGGTGTATCAGGGCGAGCGCGAAATGGCCTCCGGCAACAAGATGCTGGGTGAGTTTAACCTCGAAGGCATTCCGCCTGCGGCACGCGGTACTCCGCAAATCGAAGTCACTTTCGACGTCGATGCCAACGGCATTTTGCATGTATCCGCCAAAGACAAGGCGACCGGCAAGGAAAACAAGATCACCATCAAAGCCAACTCCGGCTTGTCGGAAGGTGAAGTCGACCGCATGGTGCGCGATGCTGAAGCACACGCCGAAGAAGATAAGAAACAGCATGAGTTGATCGATGTTCGTAACCAATGCGACGCCTTGGTCCATACCACCAGGAAGGCCTTGGCGGAACACGGCGATAAAGTGAGTGCGGAAGAAAAGACTGCAATCGAATCTGCTTTGAAAGAGGCTGAAGAAGTCATCAAAGGCTCCGACAAAGAAGCCATCGAAGCCAAGACTCAAGCATTGGCGGCGGTCAGTCAAAAACTCGGCGAAGCCATGTACGCCAAGGAACAAGCAGCAAGTAGCGCTGGTGCTACAGCTGATTCCAGCGCGAGCAACAAGAAAGAAGATGACAATGTCGTGGATGCGGAATTCACCGAAGTCAAAGACAATAAATAATCATTCACTGCAATAGCGCGAGGCGCAAAGGGCCGCAAAAGACTTGTTCTTGCGCCCTTTGCGCTTTTGCGTTGAAGAATTCTGCGTTGGGGATTTCAGATGGCAAAAAGGGATTATTACGAAGTGCTCGGCCTCAATCGCGATGCGTCGGATGACGACATCAAGAAGGCCTATCGCAAACTCGCGATGAAGCACCATCCGGACCGCAACCCGGATGACAAAAGTGCGGAAGGAAAATTCAAAGAGGTCAAAGAGGCTTATGAAGTCCTCTCCGATGACCAAAAGCGCGGTGCCTATGATCGCTATGGGCATGCGGGTGTCGATCAAAGTGTCGGCGGTGGTCCGGGTGGGCAAGGTTTCGAAGGCTTCGGCGACGCATTCGGCGGCATCTTCGACGAAATCTTTGGTGGGCGTGGAGGAGGTGGTGGCGGCTCACGCGTGTATCGCGGTGCGGACCTGCGCTACAACATGGAAATCACGCTCGAAGAAGCGGCACGCGGCGCGGAAAAGACCATTCGCATACCCGTGATGGACGAATGCGCCGTATGTCACGGCTCAGGCGCCAAGCCCGGCACGCAGCCCAAGACATGTACCACGTGCGGCGGATCTGGCCAGGTACGTATCCAGCAAGGCTTCTTCTCGATCCAGCAGACGTGCCATAAATGTCACGGCTCTGGCCGCATGATCACGGATCCATGCCACGAATGTCATGGCAATGGCCGCATCAAGAAACAAAAAACGCTCGAAGTCAAAATTCCCGCCGGTATCGATTCGGGCATGCGTCTTCGCCACGCCGGCTTCGGCGAAGCCGGCGTCAATGGCGGCCCATCCGGCGATCTATTCGTCGAAATTCACATCCGCCAACACGCGGTATTCCAACGGGATAATGACGATCTGCATTGCGAGATGCCGATAAGCTTTGCCACCGCCGCGCTCGGCGGAGAAATCGAAATCCCAACGCTCGAAGGCGCAGCCAGCATCAAAATTCCCGCCGAAACGCAAACTGGAAAGGTGTTCCGCCTGCGCGGCAAAGGCATCAAGAATGTGCGCAGCGGTTCACATGGTGATCTGATGTGTCACGTCGTCATTGAGACGCCCGTGAAACTTAATGATCGTCAAAAGGAATTGCTCAAGGAATTCGACACTATCAGCCAGGGAGATGCGGATCGGCAGAACCCTAGAGCAAAAGGCTGGATGGATAAGGTGAAGGAATTTTTTGGGAGCTGATGCGGCGTCTATGCCGAGTGCATTAGCCAATACAACAGCATGCAGCGAGTAGTTAGGCTGAATAGAACAATGCCCAACATTACGTAACACCGCGTTGGGCTTTGCAGCCCAACCTACCGCCCGGATTGCCTTCACAAAAATGACGTAGGCATTTAACTTGTTTTTCTTTGCGCTTCTTCGCGTCTTTGTGGTGAAGGTGTCTACACCCGCATTACACCCACTTCTCAATGGGTTCCCATTGCATCCTGTCCTTCTCGACACGAGAAGGCGCCACATCAAAAATAGTCAAACCGTACGCCGCAAGCTGAACATAGTTTTGCGTGCTGCGCAGGCAACTGATCAAGGGCAAGCCGGTCGATTCGATGAAACGATAAAACTGTTCGGCAGAACGCGTGCGATCATCGACACGCATGCCGACCAGCCCGACATCCAGACCGCGCACGGCTTTCAATTCTGCTAGTTCGGCGAAGAAATCCTGCGTGGCGAGGATGTCGAACATGGAAGGTTGGATGGGCACTAATACTTTGTGCGTCATCTTGAGAAGGTCGCTGAGCTTGGCGTCGTGCAAACCTGCAGGACTGTCGAGAACTACGTGAGTGGTACCGCTTGGCGGTTTTGCCGCTTTGCCCGGCGTCACTTCCCAATTGGTGATTGGCGGCAGACCTGCTGGCCGGCGCTGCAACCAGAAGCGCGAGGATTGCTGTCGATCTACATCACCGAGCATGACGCGCGTACTGCCGTTCTTGCTACCTTTGTGAGCCAGCAAGCCAGCTAGATTGGTTGCCAACGTACTTTTTCCTGAACCGCCCTTCGGATTCGCTACGAGATATACCTTCAAGATCGCCCTCCTCTTATCCACTTGTTGTGGGGCGGATGCCGAAGCAGCCCGCCGGATGATGACATCGGTACTTCCTTACATAGCTGCATAAATCGTCGCAGCAGATTTACATCGCTATCTATATATCATGCTCGCCGCCAAGTTGTCCCCGTTGGACTGTCTTCCAGCACTATACCGCGAGCATTCAATTCGTCGCGAATCCGGTCAGATTCGGCAAAGTTACGCGCTTTTTTGGCGTCTGTCCGTTTTTGGATGAGCAAATCTATCTGATTGGCATCGTCGCCTCGCGCAGCGTCGCCCTGTACGAAACGCGCCGGATCATGCGTCAGCAAGCCGAGCGTGTTGCCCAATGCGCGCAGCAATCCCGACAATTCCACAGAGCGCGTACGGTTCACTTCACTCCTCAGTTCGTGGAGTACCGCAAATGCCATTGGCGTATTGAAGTCATCGTCCATCACGTCGCGGAAGCGCCGGGCAAAGTCCTGCGTCCAATCTATGGCGACCTCTATCGGAGGGACTTCCCGCAAAGCCGTATAGAGCGAGAGCAAGGCAGTGCGTGCATCCGCCAGCAGATCCCACGTGTAGTTGATTTCGGACCGATAGTGGCCGCGCAAAAGGAAGTAACGCACCACTTCACCGCCCTGGACTGGATCGAGCTTGTTTAATATCTCGCGCGTCGTAAATACATTGCCGAGCGACTTGGACATTTTTTCATTGTCCATGTTGAGAAAGGCGGCGTGCATCCAGTAATTCACAAAAGGCTTACCGCTAGTGCCTTCGCTCTGCGCGATTTCATTCTCGTGATGCGGAAACTGCAAGTCCCAGCCGCCGCCATGGATATCGAGCGTTTCACCGAGTTCGGCGGCGCACATCGCCGAACATTCGATGTGCCAGCCCGGACGCCCGTTGCCAAATGAGGACTGCCAATGCGGCTCATGCGCCTTTGCAGCTTTCCACAACACAGAATCGAGAGGATCGCGTTTGTGCGCATCGATGGCTACTCTTTCGCCGGCGCGCAAATCATCGAGTGATTTGCCTGAAAGCTTACCGTAGCCCTCGAACTGACGCACCGCAAAATAAACATCGCCGTTTGCCGCAAGGTAAGCGAGGCCCTTGTCGACCAGCGTACCGATCATCGACAACATGTCGCCGATATGAGCGGTGGCGCGTGGCTCGACGCTCGGACGCAGCATGTGCAGACGATCAGTATCCTCGTGCATGGCGGCGATCATGCGTTCGGTCAACGCATCAATCGGTTCACCGTTCCGATTGGCGCGGTCGATGATCTTGTCGTCGACATCGGTAATGTTGCGCACATAGCGTACCTGATAGCCCGTCGCCAGCAACCAGCGATAGACCATATCGAATACGGTAAGCGTGCGCGCATTGCCAATATGGAAATAGTCGTAGACTGTCACCCCGCACACATACATGCGTACCTTGCCGGGCTCGATGGGAACGAAATCCTGTTTCTGACGACTGAGTGAGTTATGTATCCTAAGCATGCTTATCGTTTTAATTTTGTCCGGGTCAACGCTGGACATGCCATCGGGCGGGAAATCTCTTGCCAGAACGGCCATTACAAGTGGATGTACAGTAAAATCGCGCCGTCGGCCGGAGCCAGCAATGAAGCGGTTCAAAATCCCCTTTATTAAACGCCAGCTGACGTTGCCACGGACTTTATCATAATGCGTCGTCTGCACACTCGCCGCACCACACGCCAATGAGCCCTGAAAAAACACTTCGAATGATCGGCCAATCGATATTCCGCACAACCACCCAGTTCATTGCCGTCGCGGCATTGTTTGCAACTTGCCTATCTCCCGCTTCGGCAGCCAGCCTTCAAGATGCACAGAATCTGCTCAAGCAAGGGCAAAACACCCAGGCTTTGGAAGAGGTCGATAAACTTCTGGTGGCCAATCCCCAGGATCGTTCGGCGCACTTTCTGAAAGGCGTCATTCTCACCGAGATGAATCGGCTTGATGAAGCCATCGTCGTTTTCACTGCGCTCACGCAGGAAGCACC
>DASUGV010000039.1:0-3239 GCA_036273835.1 Rhodocyclaceae bacterium | reverse complement strand
GATCGGTACGTATCTCGCAATTCACACCATCTTTTTTGGCGGCGCTGCAACCAACGGCATTGAAGAAGGTTTTCAAATCGCTGGGCGGCCTTTATCAGGAGCGCATCCATGTGCGATTACAGCTTACACGCGGTCGCGAATCGTCCCGCTGAGTTGGCGGAGACGTTGGTTTCGACAAAATTCCCAAACACGACGACGAGAGGCTTTTCGGCGCCGGACAATCCGAATATGGCGGTTTGTCTTCGTCCCGGGACTGAGTTGGCGTTCGAGGACGACGTTCAAACCGATGGCGTGATTTTTCGCAAGAAGGTCCGCGATCGACTGGCGCGGTTTCGGCGAATACGGGCCGACGAGCCCCACCAGCATCACGACGCGCTGGAATTCTCAAACGGCATGATCGTACTGCTCACCGATCTCGTGCCCGGGCAGAGAGCTACCGTGCTGCAACTGCCGGCAAAGCCGATCGAGGAAAAGCCCGACGTTTTCGCGCCGACAACATTGGGGCACCGTCTCACCGAGGTTTAAGCCCGGTCGTCGATTGTGACTGACGCAACACATGGACGCACTGACGTTCTTTCGACCGCGGCGTCTCTTTTTGAAAGACGCTGCGGTTTGATCGTTTTCACTTTTTGAAAACATCGGCCCCGTCAGACCTGAGACCTGATCACGAACGAGAGTGATCGGCATGGCAGCCAAGGCTGGCGAAACCGCCCGAGAAGCCGGCGACTTCCGACGTGAACGGTGTCATCAGCAGACGCATGTGACCAAAGGTCATAAAATTCCCAAATGCTCGCATTGCGGAAATGACACCTTCGACACCCGATACCACGAACCCGGCAACAAGAGCTGACCGTCAAGCCTCGCGCTCGAATGCACCGGCTGGCCTGTTCTGGCCCACCGCAATCGCGCGGGGGAACGATGCGGCGGTTCTGGAATTGGACAAAATTCGGTACCGCTGAAGATGTCCCATGCCAAATGTAAGATATTTGAACGGACGCGAGGGCAGCCGCCCCGCCGCTAACAACAATGTCTCCGGCAATGCTTCGGCCGAGGAGCAGCACGGGCGACACGCGGCAACGCCGTGGCAAATTCCCTGGCGCGGCTGGAAAGATATTCTCATAAGAACCTACGAGCAGATCAATGAGGATCGTCTTCTGGCGGTCGCTGCAGGCGTGGTGTTCTACGGCTTGCTGGCGCTGTTTCCGGCCATTACCGCGATCGTGTCCTGTTATGCGCTGTTCGCGAAGCCCAGCACCATCAACGATCACTTATCGATGCTGTCGGGGGTGCTGCCGGGGGGTGCATTCGACATCGTCAAGGAGCAGGTCGGCCGTGTTCTCGAGAAAGGCAATCTCAAACTGGGAACGGCCTTTGTCGTGAGTTTCCTGTTCGCGCTTTGGAGCGCGAATGGCGGAATGAAGGCGATCATGGATGCCCTCAACGTCGTCTACGACGAAAAGGAAAAGCGCGGCTTCTTCAAATTGAACGCGGTCTCCCTCGCCTTCACGTTCGGCGGCCTTGTGGCGGTTCTGATCGCGATCGGCACAGTTGTCGCCCTTCCGATCGTGCTCGCTACGATCGGTCTCGGCTCGATCACGGAGATGCTGTTCCGGGTCGGAAGATGGCCGCTGTTGATCGTGGTGATGCTTCTTGGCCTTGCGCTGCTTTACCGGTTCGGGCCGAGCCGACGGTCGCCGCAGTGGCAATGGTTATCCGTAGGCAGCGTGTTTGCGAGCTTGACGTGGCTCGCCGGCTCAGCCCTGCTTTCGTATTATCTGGCGAATTACGCCAATTACGACGCGACCTATGGCTCACTCGGCGCGGCGATCGGCCTGATGATGTGGATGTGGATGTCCACGATCGTTGTCCTGTTTGGAGCCGAACTCAATTCGGAAATTGAGCATCAGACCAAAGTGGATAGCACCGAAGGTGGCGGTAAGCCGCTGGGAAGGCGCGGCGCCCACGTCGCGGATACCGTGGGAGAAGCCAAGGCGTGAGCGCCAAGCCTTGTTCGGGACGGCCAGCCTTGCGCGCGAGCGCAGCCTTTGCCTGAAAAAAGTCCAAGTTGCGGGAACCGGGCAGCCACTTGCTTGTTGGCCGAACTGGAGCACCCGGCGAAACCGCAAAAGGGCATGTCAGCACCGTCGATCATGTATCTAAGCGTTGGTAATGAAGCTTACTCACAAGTTTGAAGAATTGACGCCGGAAAAGCGTCCCCAGGATCCTCATCTGGATGGATCGGGCCTTCGCTTCGAAACTATGGAGCACGGCGGGGAATATCCGGATGCAATGCCGCAGGCGATCAAGTTGATCGATGCGCAAGGCCGCTCCTGCATTTATGTCCCGATCTCGCAGGACGGCAAAGTCGTTGACACGCAACGGTTTGCGTTCGACTTCGGCGATGATTGATTGCGCAAAATCCGGTTTGATTCCACCGGTCCGGAACTTTTTCAGAACAGTCGAATTTTAATAGTTGCTTCTATGATCTTGCCGGGCAATCAGGAGTGTAAGCGATGGCAGTGCAAATCGTAATGGATCACAACGGCGACACGCGGCATGTTTTCGACGCTAACAACGCGAAAGAACTCGCCAGGGCCGAGAAGCGGTTCAGGGAATTGACCGGCGCTGGCTTCACCGCCGCGACGCGCACCGGATCAGGCGATGCGAAAGTCATTCGCAAGTTTGACCCCACCTCGGAAGAAACGCTGTTTGTGCCTCGGCTCGTTGGTGGCTGAAAATCCGGTCAATGTTCGGGCGAGCGCGAGATTTTGCAACAGCGCAGTGCCGGGAGTTGGTGACGAATAGCGCGCGTTGGGCAAAAGCCTTTTCCGACTGGTTTCGCGAACCGGGCCGCGCCCGCGAAGCCCGCGGCATCAAGTTGTTGCGGGAATGGCTGTCGCCGGAGCAACGGGCTCAATACGATCGCTTCGGCTATTTCGACGTGACCGGCTGTGACAGCGGCAAGCGATATCGCATACGCCACGGCACCGGCACCAACATCTATGAGATGGACGATGCCGGCCAGACGAGAACTGGCTGGTGTTTTGTGCCCGACGGCTACCTGGTCGCCGGCGACGTCGTGCTTGCGCAGAAGATTGCGCTCGAGACCGACGAGGTGGGGGCGCTGACGGTGGCCAAGCATTTCGTGCTGAGATAACGCGACGGATGCGGTGATCTTCGACCGATACGCCGGCGGTAACAACTTCGTGCAAGAGTCGCTTGGCGCACAAACTTCTCCC
>DASUGV010000038.1:0-2770 GCA_036273835.1 Rhodocyclaceae bacterium | reverse complement strand
TTGACGCCGCTGTTGGCGTCGCTTTCGCGCGCGGGTATCGGACGACCTAGTTTTTTCATGAGACGCTGGGCGCGCCCGATTTCCGCATGCATCAACGCCATCTGCTTGGCTAGTTCCGGTGTGCCTTTCTGTTGCCGCTCTATGATGCTTAGATAGTTACCGATAATCGACAATGGATTGCTGACCTCGTGCGCGATGCGCCGCGCCGCATACTGCTCCGCCTGGCGCGCAGATTCGCTGGCTGTTTTAATTTCTATACGCTGATCTCTGGCACGTTCGTATGCCGCCAACGCAGTGTTTACGATGTGTCGCAGCAGCGATTGCTCGATCGCGCTGTCGGCGCGCGCGCTGGTGGTTTCATGCACGAAAACGGCCACGCCATGCATGCATGGCGTACGCCAGGGCACGCACTCCAGCGCCCCGCCACCGAGCAAGCGTGCCATGAGCCAATCGGGCGCGCTGCCCGAATCGATCGGCATGGCGAAAAGAATTTCATCTTTGAGCAGCGCTTGAACGCATAAGCTGCGTGCGTCGCTCACAGCTGTGAATTCCATCAGCTCTCGCGGCGAACACTCCGGCAACAGGCGCAGCGTGTTTTGCTCGTCGGCTTGAAGCACCAGTGGGGCGCTGCGGCCAGTAAGCAATCGGCATGCAAGCGAAAGATGCTCCTTGCACGCAGCTTCCTTGATCTCCGCAAAAGTCGCCCGCACCAAGCCTTGCGCGCTGACCATGACAAGCGCGGGAGGAATTGCCGCAGATGTGGCATGTATATCTGGCGGTGTTGCTTGCCGTGCCGCCTTGATAGCGAGTACAACTTGCTGGCTATCAACGTTCAGCAACTTCGCCGCATCCGCAATGCCTGTCTCTGCGCCGCTCAGCGCAGCGATTGTGGCACGCAATACGCGCGGCAACCCAGGCAGGTCGCCGACAAAATCCATCGGTGCGTGATGCAGTTCTATCGCTTCGGCCAGCAATGGCAAAGGGAAGTTTGTGCTGACCATTTGCGCCGCAATGGCGGTATGGCTTTGGCCGTATTGTTTGAGCTCGTCGGCCGCCAGTGCAATTTCACGCACATCGACGACGGGGCCAGCATAGCGTGGCTGCGTAACTGCCAGATGAAGCTGGCCTAGGTTATGCCATAGTCCTGCCAGATAGGCATAATCCGGATTGCATAAACGGGTTATCGTTGCAAGATTCTCTGCCAGATGCGCGGCCATCCGGCTATGGCGGCAAAACTGTGCAAAGCTCTCCTTGCTGGCCGTGGCAATATCTTCCGTTCCGACCGCGGCCAGGAGCGCCCAGGCAGTGAACAAGTCCTTGCCCACCCGACGGATCGCAGCTTGCACGGCTTGCCGTGGCGCCCCTCTGTTCTTGTTGTCCGGCGCGATGGCGAGCAACTGCAAACTCAGCCACGGGCTGGCGAGCACCGCTTCGACCAGCAAGACATTATCGTCTTCCGGCTCGCGCAACGTCGCCAGAAGCCGCAGTGCCTCATCGGCACAGGCAGCCGATGGCCATGCCCGCGGATTCAGTGGGGACGAGTAAGAATGCAGGAGCACGACAGCACGGCTGAGTATTAAGGTGCCATATTCTACGGCACCACTGCCTGCGTGCGGCGTGATAGCCGCCACGCCCGGCGCTAGGAAACGCCTGGTTTCGTGTTAACCGAAGCTCAGGCTATCGGCAAAGGCGACAGCATTGATCAAGGCCGAAGACACCTGTTCGGACGAAAAGCCCAAAGCGTCGCATTGCGCGCGCAAGTCGTCCACCATGAAACCCTCTGTCGCAACAGCGAGTTTCAAGAGCGGCGCGTACAATCCTTCACCGCGAAGCAGTGCATCGGAAATCGGTTCCGGCAGATTCATCTGCTCCAACACCGCGTCGATAGATGTTCCGATCAACACGTTCAGCAGCGAGAATGCCCCTGTGATAAACAGATTGTCGATCTCGGATCTGTCGAAAAATTGTGCCCCCAACAGTTCCATCATGCGCCCGCGCGTGATGGCGGCCTGCATGACAGCCGGAGCCGTCGGATCTTTGCTTGCGCTCACCAATAGCAAGGACAGCCACTTGTTGAGTTTGTCCATACCAAGGATGGTGACTGCGTGACGGAAGGATTGCACTTCGACCATCAAGCCAAAGCCGACCGAATTGATGTAGCGCAACAGCTTGTATGACAATGTCACATCCTGCTTGAGGGCCGCTTCGATTTCCTTGACGTCGGCGTCGTTGCGCACAAGATTGAGCAGCCGCACGATTTGCGCGTGCGAAGGCGCCAGCTGTTTGCTGACGGGTACACCGTGCAGGAAAAACCAGCCTGCGGCGCCGACGTAGCCATTGTCCACCGCACGCTGGAAATCGGGTACGTCGCGCAAACCCCAAGCCAGCGGCAGGCCCGGCGCGCCAACAGGCTGGTCCACTTTGGTTGCGTCGGCCAGCACAAAGCGGCAATCCACGCCGTCCGGCCACGATGTTCCGAGCTGATACCACGATAATGCCATGGGCATATTCGCTTGATGCAGTGCGCTGATCAGTTCTTGCGTCTGCGGATATTGCAACGCCGGTGTAGGAATTTCCACCAGCGTGTTGGAAGGAATGGACCAGCTCAGTAGCTCTGTGGTGGGTACCAGACGACCCAAGCTGACGAATACGGTGTGTTCCGCCGGCCAATGCTCGGTAAGCGCGGTGAGTGCTGATGCGGCTTCGGCGATGGTCGAGGCGTGAACAATCAGCCTGTTGGCGGTGATGGCCCGTTGTTTGTTAATGACGG
>DASUGV010000037.1:0-3729 GCA_036273835.1 Rhodocyclaceae bacterium | reverse complement strand
CGCGGGTGTTGAGCGACTACAGTTGGGACGCGCATCTTGCGCGCTTCGATAGCTTAATCGAAAGAAGTCAATTGCCATAAAATGAGTTCTAATCCCGTTCAATCGCTCAATGCCAGCTTCGCGTCGCGCACGTGGTTCGTGCCGCTTGTGACAGTGGCGGTCGTGGCATTCATCCTGGCCTGGTATCACGATACGGCAACCAGCATCGTAAGCATCTGGTATCGCTCCGAGACTTTCGCACATGGCTTCGTGGTGCTGCCTATCAGCTTATGGCTGTTGTGGCGCGAGCGCAGCCGATTGCTGATGCAAGGTTTCAGGCCTGCCAGATTAGCGTTGCTCGCTTTGATTGCGAGCGGCGCCATGTGGCTCGTGGGTGAAGCTGCCAGCGTGGAAGTCGTCGCGCAGTTCGGTTTGGTCGGAATGATGCTCACCGCAGTGTGGTCGATGTGGGGACATCGTGCAGCATGGGCCGCGTTTTTTCCGCTGACCTTCATATTGTTCGGCGTGCCCTTTGGCGAATTCATGGTGCCGTGGCTGATGCAGCACACGGCCGACTTCACCATTTCGGCGCTGCGCTTTTCAGGCATTCCGGTGTACCGCGAAGGTTTGAATTTTGTCATACCGACGGGCAACTGGTCGGTCGTCGAGGCATGCAGCGGTATCCGTTATCTGATTGCATCTGTCATGGTGGGGGCGTTGTTTTCCTACCTCAACTATCGCAGTGCCAAACGTCGGCTCATGTTCTTGCTGGCTTCGATCATCGTGCCGCTGATTGCAAACTGGTTGCGCGCGTACATGATCGTCATGCTCGGATATCTGAGCGGCAATCGCCTTGCTGTCGGCGTGGATCATCTGATTTATGGCTGGGTATTTTTCGGCATCGTGATCTTCGCGTTGTTCTGGGTTGGCAGCCTGTGGCGCGAAGACGATCTCTCAGCCGATCCCGCTGCGCTACCCATCAATTGGGGGCATGTCAGCACGGCGGCAATATTGCGCATCGCAATCGTTGTGATCGTGTGTGCGGCAATCTGGAAGCCTGCTTTGACTTGGCTGCTGGATGTACCGGCACCGCAGAACGTAACGCTCAATGCTCCGGCTGCGCAGGGTGGCTGGGTGCAGGTCGCCACGCCTGCCGCGCAAGGCTGGACGCCGCTCTACAGTGGATATGTCAATGACATGACTCAGAGTTATCGCAAGGGCGATGCCATTGTCACATTGTGGATCGGCTACTACGCCGGACAACACCAGGGCAGCGAGTTGGTGCAATGGGACAACCGCGTCGTGTCGACCACCGACAAAGTGTGGCAGACGGTTGACGAGCATGCGGACACTTTGGCGGTGGGCGGCTCGTCGCAAAAGGCTCTTTACTCCGAACTGAACGGCCCTTTGCGCGTATCCGTATGGCATTGGCTGTGGCTCGGCGGATCCAACGAGAGTTCCGATGACGGCACGACGACCATCAGCGACGATGCCGCCAAGCTGGCGCTCGTGGCTGATCGCTTGACGCATCGCGCGGATGATTCAGCAGCCATTTTTCTGATCGTGGACAAGACTGCGACCGACAATGAAGCACGCGCCACGGTGGAAGATTTCCTCTTCGCGCATCGCGCGGCGATTGACGCAACGCTGGTTGCTGCAAGCAATCGCGCGCCATCGAAAAAATGATATCGTCATGAAGATCCCGCTCATCGCACATATTGTTTACAGCTTTCGCGTCGGCGGGTTGGAGAATGGCATGGTGAATCTCATCAATCGTTTGCCGGTCGAGCGTTATCGTCACGCCATCATTTCGCTCACCGACGTCGATACGGCATTCTGCCGGCGTATTCAACGCAAGGACGTTGCGTATGTCGAACTGAATAAGGCACCGGGACATGGCATCAAACTTTTTCCGCGTGTCTATCGCGTGCTGCGGCAAATGCGGCCGGCAGTCGTACATACGCGCAACCTGGCAGCGCTGGAGATGAGCCTGCCGGCATGGGCTGCTCGCGTTCCAGTGCGCGTGCATGGCGAGCATGGCCGCGATGTGGACGACCCGGACGGCTCGAACCGTACCTACCAAAGGGTAAGGCGCGCGTACAAGCCATTCGTCTCGCATTACATTGCATTGTCGCGCGATCTCGATGCTTATCTGGGCGAACGCATTGCCGTCGCGCCGGGTAAGAGATCGTTGATCTGCAACGGCGTCGATGCATCGCGTTTTTCGCCGACAGCCGATGGCCGTCATATGGCCGTGGCGGACTCTCCGTTCAATGATCCGTCGTTGTATGTTTTCGGCACAGTGGGACGCATGCAGGCAGTGAAGAATCATGTCGGTCTAGTGCGCGCTTTCGCGCACATGCGACGAAGCGGCGGCGCAGCGGCGCAGCGCGCGCGCTTGATGATCGTGGGCGACGGACCCCTGCATGGCGAAGTGGCGGCCATCGCACGCGAAGAAGATGTCAGCGATTATCTGTGGTTGGCAGGCGAGCGTACCGATGTATCCGAAGTGATGAGAGCGATGGATTGCTTCGTGCTGCCCTCGCTTGCCGAAGGCATATCCAATACCGTGTTGGAAGCGATGGCTTGCGGATTGCCGGTCATCGCTTCCGCAGTGGGCGGCAACATCGAACTGGTGCATGACGGTGTCAATGGCAGTCTTGTGCCGGCAAGCCACGTCCTCGATCTGGCCGATGCAATGCTACGCTACGTCCTCGACGCGAATCATGGGCGTGTTCAAGGTTCGGCAGCGCGCGCGCGAATCGAGGCAGAATTCAGTCTGGATGGCATGGTGCGACGTTACGACGAGCTGTACCAAAAATTAATGGCTCGCGCGAGCGCCATAATTTGATTCGGGCAATAACTTAATTCGGGGAAAAACAGCGCATGTGCGGAATTGCCGGAATGTTCGACACGCGGGGAACGCGCGCCATGCCGCAGGCGCTCGTCGAGCGTATGAGCCAGGTGCTGTTTCATCGCGGACCCGATGCGGGCGGTCTGCACTTCGAGCCCGGCGTCGGCCTTGCGCACCGGCGTCTGTCCATCATCGATGTGGCGAGCGGCCAGCAGCCCTTGTTCAACGAGGACGGTTCGGTGGCCGTCGTTTTCAACGGCGAGATCTACAACTTCCAAGAGCTCGTGCCAGAGTTACAGGCGCTTGGCCATATATTCCATACGCATAGCGATACCGAAGTCATCGTGCATGCATGGGAAGCCTGGGGCGAAGAATGCGTGCAACGTTTCCGCGGCATGTTTGCATTCGCCCTGTGGGACCGCAATCGCGAAACGCTTTTTCTCGCGCGCGATCGTTTGGGCGTCAAGCCGCTTTACTATGCGTTGCTGGATAATGGCGTGTTGCTGTTCGGCTCCGAACTCAAGGCATTGACCGCGCATCCCGCGCTCTCGCGCGACATTGATCCTCAATGCGTCGAAGAATATTTCGCATTGGGCTATGTGCCCGAACCACGCACCATTTTTTCTTCCGCGCTCAAGCTCCCGCCCGCCTGTACGTTGACGATCAAGCGCGGACAGAATGTGCTCATGCCGCGCGAGTACTGGGATGTGCGCTTCAGTCTCGATAGTCCGCTTACGGTTGAAGAGGCGGGTGAAGAACTGGTCGCGCGTCTGCGCGATTCGGTCAAGCTGCGCATGATCTCGGAAGTTCCCCTCGGCGCTTTTCTCTCGGGTGGTGTCGACTCCAGCGCCGTGGTGGCGGCGATGGCTGGTTTGTCCAAGGAGCCTGTCGTCACC
>DASUGV010000036.1:0-24397 GCA_036273835.1 Rhodocyclaceae bacterium | reverse complement strand
ATTCTTTGCTCTTAGCCAAAGGCTCGTCGATCTATGCCGAAAATCACGCTTCCCGACGGTTCAGTGCGCAGCTTCGATGCGCCCGTATCGGTTTTCGATGTCGCCGCTTCGATTGGTGCCGGCCTGGCGCGCGCAGCCTTGGCCGGCAAGGTTGACGGCCATGTCGTAGATACCTCCTTCGTGATTGCACAGGATGCCACGCTGTCCATCGTCACGGAAAAAGATGCCGACGGTCTGGAAGTCATTCGTCATTCCACTGCGCACTTGCTGGCTTATGCGGTGAAGGAATTGTTTCCGGACGCACAAGTCACGATTGGTCCGGTGATCGAAAACGGTTTCTATTATGACTTCGCGTATTCGCGCTCTTTCACGCCGGAAGATCTGGTCAGCATCGAAAAGCGCATGGCTGAATTGGCCAAGAAAGATTTCCCGGTCAAGCGCGAAGAATGGAAACGAGATGATGCCGTCGAATTCTTCAAGAGTATCGGCGAAGCCTACAAAGCCGAGATCATCAGCGACATTCCCGCCGACCAAACTATTTCTTTGTATCGCGAAGGCGATTTCATTGATCTGTGCCGCGGCCCGCACGTACCTGCCACGGGTCGTCTAAAGTTCTTCAAGCTCATGAAAGTGGCGGGCGCCTATTGGCGTGGCGATGCGAAGAACGCCCAGTTGCAGCGCATTTACGGTACGGCATGGGCAAAGAAAGAAGAACTCGAAGCCTATCTGCATATGTTGGAAGAGGCGGACAAGCGCGATCACCGTAAGTTGGCCAAGCTTCTCGATTTGTTCCACATGCAGGATGAAGCGCCCGGCATGGTGTTCTGGCATCCCAAGGGCTGGACCTTGTGGCAGCAGGTTGAGCAATACATGCGTAGGCGCCAGATCGAATCGGGTTATCAGGAAGTGCGTACGCCGATGGTCATGGACAAGTCCTTATGGGAACGCTCAGGTCATTGGGAAAATTATCGCGATAACATGTTCGTCACGGAATCGGAAAAACGCGATTACGCGGTGAAGCCGATGAATTGTCCGGGTCACATACAAATTTTCAATCACGGCTTGCGCTCCTATCGCGACCTGCCGCTTCGATTGGCGGAATTCGGTTCATGCCATCGAAATGAGCCATCGGGCGCCTTGCACGGTTTGATGCGCGTGCGCGGCTTCGTGCAAGATGACGCTCACATATTTTGTACCGAAGAACAGATCGAATCGGAAGCGGTTGCGTTCGACGCGATGTTGATGAGCGTCTACCACGATTTCGGTTTTACCAATGTTGCTGTCAAGTTGGCGTTGCGTCCCGAAAAACGTGCCGGATCCGACGAGGTTTGGGACCGCGCGGAGGCCGGCTTGCGCGCGGCGCTTCGAGCCTCCGGCAAGAGCTGGGAAGAGCTGCCGGCCGAAGGTGCCTTCTATGGTCCCAAGATCGAATATCACATCAAGGACGCACTGGGCCGTTCCTGGCAGTGCGGTACGCTGCAGTTAGATTTCGTGCTGCCTGAGCGCCTGGATGCCGAATATGTAGCAGAAGACAATTCCCGCAAGCGTCCCGTAATGCTGCATCGCGCCATTCTGGGCTCGCTCGAACGCTTCTTGGGCATCCTGATCGAAAACTTCGGTGGTGGCTTTCCGCTATGGCTGGCGCCCGTGCAGGCCGTGGTTCTGAACATTTCAGATGCCCAGGCCGATTATGTCGTTGAAGTGACTGAAACCTTGCGTTCTCATGGTTTTCGCGTCGAATCGGATTTGCGGAATGAAAAAATAACCTATAAAATTCGAGAACATAGCTTGCAAAAGCTGCCCTACCTGCTCGTAGTTGGCGATAAGGAAAAAGCATCCGGCATGGTTGCTGTCCGCGCCAGAGGTGGTCAGGATCTCGGGCAAATGTCCATCGAAGAGTTGATCAAACACCTTCGTCGCGAACAGGAAAATCGCAGCGAGGCGGGTTGATTTTTCGATCCGTTTTTTAATTTTTGGAGATTTAAACCATCGCTCAGGAAAAGTCGCAGCGCATCAATCGGGAAATCAGTGTCTCCGAGGTGCGGTTGGTAGGGGTGGAAGGCGAACCGATCGGCATCGTTTCTACGCTTGAGGCAATTGCCATGGCAGAAGAAGCTGGCGTCGATTTAGTGGAAATTGCCCCTCAGGCTGTGCCACCAGTTTGCCGTCTGATGGACTTCGGCAAATTCAAGTATCAGGAGGCCAAAAAAGCGCACGAGGCCAAGCTGAAGCAGAAGCAAGTGCAAGTGAAAGAGGTCAAATTCCGGCCGAGCACTGACGACAACGATTACCAGATCAAAATGCGCAACATGACGCGTTTCCTGGAAGATGGCGACAAGGTAAAAGTGACCTTGCGTTTTCGCGGACGCGAAATGGCTCACCAGGAATTTGGTTCCCGACTGCTGGATCGCGTCAAAGTTGATCTTGATTCGCATGGCACGGTAGAGCAGTTTCCCAAGCTCGAAGGGCGGCAGATGGTAATGGTCATCGCGCCGGTCAAGAAAAAGCACTGAGCGCAGCACTAACGAGTTTATTCCGGATGCATATCCGGTGGAGTGGCAGGGATCTCCGTTCAATCCCTGCAAGACAAGTGGTGTACTGGTTGTTGAAGCGTCTCTATCGAAAGAGACCACCAGACGTCATGTTAAAAAATCGGAGTTTTAAAAATGCCGAAGATGAAAAGCAAGAGCGGCGCAGCCAAGCGTTTTAAGGTGCGCGCCGGTGGCAGTATTAAACGCGGTCAGGCGTTCAAACGCCACATTCTGACCAAGAAGACAACCAAGTCGAAGCGCCAATTGCGTGGTATGACCGCGGTGCATAGCACTGATACGGCACGCGTACGCGCCATGCTTCCCTACGCTTGATACAGGAGATAGAAAATGCCTAGAGTCAAACGTGGTGTAACGGCGCGCGCGCGTCACAAGAAGGTTCTCGATCTGGCCAAGGGGTATCGTGGCCGTCGCAAGAACGTGTATCGCATCGCCAAAGAGGCGGTGATGAAGGCTGGTCAATATGCTTATCGTGACCGTCGTCAAAGGAAACGTCAGTTCCGTTCACTGTGGATCGTGCGTATCAACGCAGCTGCGCGTGAAGTGGGTCTGACCTACAGCCGTCTCATGGATGGTTTGAAGAAAGCCGCCATTGAAGTGGATCGCAAAGTGTTGGCTGATCTGGCTGTGTTCGACAAGCCTGCGTTTGCCGCAATCGCGAATCAAGCGAAAGCGAAGCTTTCCGCCTAAACGTTGCGTGCAGGGGAAAAAGGAGGCTCTGCCTCCTTTTTTTTGCGCTGACCCGAAGTAAGCGTTGATGAGCCCAAGGCCTACAGGGCTGCTGTGAACGAATGCCGTAAGTGAATTTCTGAGAGCTATTTGTTGTGAACCAACTCGATCAAATTCTTAGTGAAGCACAAGCGGCATTTGCTGCGGCAGGCGATATCAATGCGCTCGAACTCGCCAAGGCGCACTATCTCGGCAAGAACGGGCAGGTCACCGAACTGCTCAAGGGACTTGGCAAGCTCGACCCCGCTGCCCGGCGCAATGCCGGCGCGGAAATCAACTCATGCAAATCAGCCATTGAAGTTGCATTGGAAGCGCGGCGCGATGCACTGCGCAGTGCTCAACTCGCAGCACAATTACGTGCTGAAGCATTGGACGTGTCCTTGCCCGGGCGCGGTATGGCAAGCGGCGGTTTGCATCCGGTCACGCGCACGCTCGAACGCATAGAGGTCTTGTTTCATTCGATTGGTTTCGAAGTCGCCGATGGTCCCGAGATAGAAACCGATTGGCATAATTTCACCGCTTTGAATACGCCCGAAAACCACCCGGCGCGCTCGATGCATGACACGTTCTATTTGCAGGATACGCCGGGTGTACTGCTACGCACGCACACCAGTCCAGTGCAGATCCGATCCATGCTGGCGCACGTGAAAGCGCATGGCGATAAACCGGTCCTGCCGGAATTGCGCATCATCATTCCCGGGCGTGTCTATCGCGTCGATTCGGATGCGACGCATTCGCCGATGTTCCATCAGATCGAAGGATTATGGGTTGGCGAACACATCAGCTTTGCGGGATTGAAGGGCGTCATCATCGATTTTCTCAAACGCTTTTTCGAAACCGATGCGCTGCAGGTGCGCTTTCGTCCTTCATTTTTTCCATTCACTGAACCGAGTGCCGAAATCGATTTCGCTTTTCTGAGCGGACCCAATAAAGGACGCTGGCTAGAGATTGCAGGTTGCGGCATGGTGCATCCGAACGTGTTGAAAAACGGTGGTATCGATCCGCAACGGTACACGGGATTTGCGTTCGGCATGGGGCTCGATCGTTTGACCATGCTGCGTTACGGCGTCGATGACCTGCGCCAATTCTTCGAAAGCGATTTGCGTTTCCTCAGCCAATTTAGCGAATAAAAGCCCATGCAGTTTTCCGAACAGTGGTTGCGCACGCTTTGTAATCCGGCACTGGACTCCGACCAGCTATGTCATCTATTGACCATGGCGGGGCTGGAAGTGGAAGACGTTGCGCCTGTCGCGCCGCTTTTTTCCGGCGTGGTCGTCGCACGGATCGTTTCCTTCGATAAGCATCCCAATGCGGACAAATTGAACGTGTGCGTTGTCGATGTTGGACAAGGTCAGCATTTGCAAATCGTTTGCGGCGCGCCGAATGTTGTCGCAGGTATGAAAGCGCCGTGCGCAATGGTTGGTGCCAAGCTGCCTGCTTTTGAAATCAAGGCCGCCAAACTGCGCGGAGTCGAATCATTTGGCATGATGTGCTCTGCCAATGAACTGGGCATGTCGCAAGATCATGATGGTTTGCTGGTGTTGGCTGACGATGCCGTAATCGGACAAGATATCCGTACCCATCTGTCATTAAATGACAATAAGATTACCATCAAGCTGACGCCGAACCGCGCGGATTGTTTGAGTCTGGCAGGCATTGCGCGTGAGCTGGCAGCGTTAGCGGATTCGCCATTGCAGTTGCCGACGATAACGTCTGTTGCGCCTGCGCACGAAACTCGTCGCGAAATCGTGCTCGATGCGCCGGAGAGTTGCCCACGTTATGTCGGTCGCATAATCGAAGACGTCAATGCAGCCACGGTGACGCCGCTGTGGATGCGCCAGCGCCTGGAGCGTTGCGGCCTTCGTTCGATCAGTGCGGTGGTGGACGTGACCAACTACGTGATGCTGGAACTTGGTCAGCCATTGCATGCTTTCGACAACGATGGTTTGCAAGGTGCCATCCATGTTCGCAAGCCGCGTACCGGCGAAGTCCTCACATTACTCAACGGACAGACTATCGAATTATCCAGTGATCAATTGCTGATTGCCGACGAGGCACAGCCGCTAGCACTTGCCGGTGTCATGGGTGGTGGTGCCAGCGGCGTTTCCGGCTCGACTCGCAACGTATTTCTGGAAAGCGCTTTTTTTCAACCGGACGCCATTGTTGGCCGCGCCCGCGCGTTGGGTTTTTCGTCGGATGCGTCGCATCGATTCGAACGTGGCGTCGATCCTCAATTGGCGCCGCTAGCAATGGAGCGGGCAACAGCCTTGATTTTGGAAATTTGCGGCGGCTCTGCGGGTCCGATGATCGAAGCCACGAGCGCAGTCCATATGCCAAAATGCTATGCGGTTCCTTTCCGTGCCTCACGCGCACGTCAAGTGCTTGGCATCGAACTGGCCGACAGCGCGATGCATGCGATATTCGAACGTCTGGGCATGCAAACCGATATCGCCGGTGACATTTCGCGTGTAACGCCACCCAGCTATCGATTTGACATTGGCATAGAAGAAGACCTCATCGAGGAAGTGGCGAGAGTCTACGGCTACGAGAACATCCCCTCGCTACCGCCAAAGGGCACGATCACCATGTTGCCGCGGCGCGAAGACGTTCGTCCCGTACATCGCTTGCGCCATGCGCTTGCCGCGCGGGATTATCAGGAAATAATCAGCTTTGCCTTTGTTGAGGAGGCGTGGGAGGCTGATTTTGCGGGCAATCAGGCGTCCATTCGCTTATCCAATCCCATTGCCAGCCAATTGAGCGTGATGCGCTCGACCCTCTTGGGTGGATTGATCGGTGCTTTAAGCACCAATTTACGGCGTCGCGCAAGCCGCGTAAGGCTATTCGAGATCGGCCGCTGCTTTACGCGCGATGCAACCGGAATACCGGTTGAGGGCTTCAACCAGCCGTTGCTCCTGGCTGGGCTTGCGTGGGGTCCTGCTGCACCGGAACAATGGGGGCAGGCTGCCCGCAGTGCGGATTTTTACGACGTGAAGGGCGATCTCGAGGCTTTATTCGGCCACAAGCTCGGGCGAACTATCACGTTCGTGGCGGCAAAGCATCCGGCGCTTCATCCGGGCCGTTGCGCAGTCATATTCGCCGCAGGCCGGCAGATTGGCGTGGTTGGTGAATTGCATCCGGCGTGGGTGCAGAAATACGATCTAGTGTCCGCGCCGATCGTGTTCGAAATGGATCTGGCGGCAGCCCTGGCGTCCAGCGTGCCTGCCGCCCGCGAAGTACCGCGTTTGCCGTCGGTGACGCGAGATATCGCATTGGTAGTAAGCGCGGCGCTGACAGCGGGAGATTTGCTTTCAGACCTGCGCGCGGTAGCACCCGCCATTGTTCAGTCGCTGCAGATATTTGATGTCTATGCGGGCAAAGGTATCGAACCGGACCACAAGAGCATTGCGCTGAGAGCCGTGCTTCAGCACACTGAAAGGACACTGGAAGAGACCGAAATCGAGCAGGCCATGGCAGTACTTGTCAGTACCGCAGGGAAGCGGTTTGGCGCGCGATTGCGCGCATGAACCAACAAACAAAATAAACGTTGATGCAGCCAATATGATGATGACATTAACTAAAGCGGAGCTTGCCGATTTGCTGTTTGAAAAGGTTGGCTTGAACAAACGGGAAGCCAAAGACATGGTGGAGTGCTTCTTCGATGAAATTCGCAATGCGCTGGAGCGTGGGCAAGAGGTGAAGCTTTCGGGCTTTGGCAACTTCCAGCTACGCGACAAACCGCAGCGGCCGGGACGCAATCCAAAAACGGGCGAAGAAATTCCTATCACCGCGCGACGCGTGGTGACTTTCCATGCAAGTCAAAAACTCAAAGCCGTGGTTGAACAGTTGAGCGATGCAAAGCCCCGATCCTGAGCAATCCCCGCTGCCACCCATTCCCGCCAAGCGTTATTTCACTATTGGCGAGGTGAGTGATTTGTGTGGTGTGAAACCACACGTGCTGCGTTATTGGGAACAGGAATTCACGCAACTCAAGCCGGTCAAGCGGCGCGGCAATCGTCGCTATTATCAACACCATGAAGTATTGCTCGTACGCCGCATCCGCGAGTTGCTTTATGGCGACGGTTTTACGATCAGCGGCGCACGCAATCGTCTCGATGAATTTGCCAGTCTCGAGCGCGAGCATGCCGACCAGACCGAACGCGAGCACGCGGCGATTGATGGCGTGCGCGCGGAACTGAAATTTCTCCTTGCGTTACTGAAGGCCTGAAGATATTCGCGCGTCCCATTTATCGTTTCTTTTTCTGCCGTTGTGCACCTCATCATCGGCCCTGTTACAATGCTTGCCGTGTCGGGGCGTAGCGCAGCCTGGTAGCGCACTTGCATGGGGTGCAAGGGGTCGCGAGTTCGAATCCCGCCGCCCCGACCAAAGTTTGTTTTCCCCTCCCGTTTCTATTCTGTTTCCATTGTCACTTCCCAGACGAAATCGAAACAAAAGCGCTGAACCGATAATGCCATGCGCATTCTACTGAGCAACGATGACGGCTATTTTGCTCCTGGGATCGAAGCGTTGGCGCGCGCGCTGTCTCATGTCGCTGACATAACGGTTGTGGCGCCCGAGCGTGATCGCAGCGGCGCCAGCAATTCCCTTACGCTCGACCGGCCATTGCAACTGCGACGGGCACCCAATGGTTTTTATCACGTCGATGGCACGCCTACGGACTGCGTGCATCTGGCTGTGACCGGCATGCTGGATTATCTACCTGACATGGTCGTGTCCGGCGTCAATCACGGTGCGAACATGGGTGACGATACGATCTATTCCGGTACCGTCGCGGCAGCAACCGAAGGATTTCTCCTGGGCGTGCCGTCTATTGCGGTATCGCTCGTCGGCAAGACGGCCAGTCATTTCGATACGGCGGCACAGGTCGCGCGTCAGCTCGTCGAACGTTTCATTGCCAATCCCAATCCTTTTGGTACCCCTGTACTGCTCAATGTGAATGTGCCGGATGTGCCGATCGATAGGGTGCGTGGCCTGCGCACGACACGATTGGGAAAACGTCATCGTGCCGAGCCAGTGATCCGCGACAAGAATCCGCGTGGCGAAACGATCTACTGGGTTGGCGCCGCGGGCGAAGCGCAGGACTCGGGCGAAGGTACCGATTTTCATGCGGTGTCGGAAGGCTATGTGTCGGTCACGCCATTGCAAGTCGATCTGACGAAGACCACGCAGATTCCATCCGTTTCGCGCTGGCTGGAACAATGAGCGAGCGATTGCAAGGTACTGGCTTGACCTCCGCGCGAACGCGCGCGCGCATGATCGAACGGCTGCGCGCGCAGGGCATTCGCGATGAGCGCGTGCTCGCAGCAATGCATCAGGTACCGCGCCATGCATTTCTCGAAGAAGCGCTGTCGAGCCATGCGTACGAGGACACCGCATTGCCACTGGGTTTCCAGCAAACCATCTCGCAACCTTATGTCGTCGCGCGCATGATCGAATTGCTCGTGTCAGGTGGACGGACATTGGGCAAGACATTGGAAGTCGGCGCGGGATGCGGTTATCAGGCCGCTGTGATGTCATATCTTGCGAGCGATGTTTACGCGCTGGAACGTATTGGTAAACTGCTCGCGCGTGCGCGTGAAAATCTACGTCCCTTGCGTTTATCCAACGTCAGATTGAAGCACGCTGATGGTAGTCTAGGTCTGCCGCAAGTTGCGCCGTTCGACTCGATCATCCTTGCCGCCGCCGCAGTGAATGTGCCGCAAGCATTGCTCGATCAACTGGCACCGGCGGGCCGACTGGTGATGCCACTGGGCAAGGCCGATCAGGTGATGTTGCTGGTCGAACGTACGCCGACGGGCGGATTCAAAGAGACGCGTCTGGATGGGGTACGCTTCGTACCTCTACTACCAGGCACGGAATAGCGGAGTGGAACAGAAGCGGAGTAAACAGCAATGGATTTGAAGTTGTCGCGGCTTTGGGTATCGCTGCTTGGATTGCTACTGATCGTGCTCACAGGGTGCGCCAGCTCGAGCCGTGCGCCGGTCGAAAGCCGCGAGCCAGTCGCGCGTCCCGTTGAGTCCGGCACGCCTGCGCCCGTGACCGACGCATCGCCTTCTGCCGCGATCTCAACTGTTGTTGCAAGGCCGGGATATCACATCGTCAAACGCGGCGAAACGCTCTACAGTATTGCATTGGAATATGGACAAGATTATCGGGATGTGGCTGCCTGGAATAATCTCGACAATGCTGCTGTCATTTCCGTTGGGCAGGAATTAAGAGTTCTACCGCCGCCTCTGACTACTGAATCGAGCGGCACGAAACTGGTGGCGCCGACCATCGAAGTACGGCCGCTCGATAGCAGCGCACCTGTTTCTGCGCCAGCGCTGCCGTCGAATGTTCCGGTCAAACAGGATCCCAAAGGCGGCCGCATCGCCTACTCGCCCGAAGCGTGGAAAGACTTGCAATCGCCCGATGCCAAATCTGCTTCATCCGCATCGGCGCCCATTGCAGCGCCACCCACAACGAGCGCATCGAGCGAACCGAAAGCGGCTGCAGTTGCCGGCGACGATGCCGTTGATTGGTTGTGGCCGGGCAATGGCAAAATGCTGGCCGGATTTAATGAAACTACAAACAAAGGCGTGGATATTGGTGGCGCCGTCGGCGACCCGGTACTTGCCGCTGGTGCCGGCAAAGTCGTGTATGTCGGAACCGGGTTGCGTGGCTATGGAAACCTCGTCATCATCAAGCACAACAATACGTATCTGAGTGCTTACGCGCACAACAGTGAAATATTCGTGAAAGAGGGACAATCAGTGCAGAGAGGACAAAAGATCGCCGCGTTGGGCAGCAGCGATGCGGATCATCCCGCTTTGCATTTCGAAATCCGAAAACAGGGTAAGCCTGTTGATCCGTTGAAATATCTACCTGTTCGCTGAGGCGCCATGTCCGACCAGGTTTTTCTCGATGACGCAGACGACAAGGAACCGGACCTGCCGCCGGAATTGGAAGTTTTTGCGGAAACCGCTCCGATCGTTCACGAGAGCGAATTCCTCAATGACGTCACCCAGATTTACCTCAATGAAATTGGCATAAATCCGCTATTGACGGCCGAACAGGAGGCAGCGCTCGCCAGGCGTGTGCGCCTGGATGATTTCGACGCGCGCCAGAAGATGATCGAGCATAATTTGCGTTTGGTCGTGAATATCGCCAAACACTATCTCAATCGCGGCATCCCGCTGCTCGATCTGGTCGAGGAAGGTAACCTCGGCTTGATGCACGCATTGGATAAATTCGATCCAGAACGTGGTTTCCGTTTCTCCACGTATGCAACCTGGTGGATTCGCCAGAACATCGAGCGTGCCATCATGAATCAGTCGCGTACCATCAGACTGCCTGTGCACGTGGTGAAGGAATTGAATCAGGTCTTGCGCGCGCAACGGCAACTGGAGGCACACAGCGGTACGGTCGCCAACGTCGAAGCCATCGCCGAGCGTCTGGAGCGGCCGGTGGAGCAGGTGCGTGCAATCCTCGCGCTCAATGAGCACACGGCCTCGCTCGATGCGCCTTTGGACATCGATCCGAATCTGTCGATCGGGGAATCGCTGGCCGACGACGAAGCCGAAGGTCCGGAGTTGGCCATTCAGAATGGCGAAGTCGAAACACTCATCCGCGAGTGGATCGGTCAGCTCACCGACAAGCAACGCATGGTGATTCAGTATCGCTATGGATTGGACGACGTTGAAGTGCAAACGCTGGAAGACTTGGCAGATCAGCTCGATCTCACGCGCGAGCGCGTGCGCCAGATCCAGCTTGAAGCATTGGCGCAATTGCGTCGCATACTCAAACGCCGCGGCGTGTCGCGCGACGTTCTCTAGCAGCCTTCAAATATTCTTCAGGGCCGCGTAGCGCCGCGCATACGCGCCCTGTAATTTCAACCAATCAGGTAGTATGGCAATGGCATGAGCAACATCATGCTCTGTGGCATAGCTGCCATAAATGACGCCCACGCGCGGACGGCTGTCGATTCGTGTTTCATACAAACGCAGCTGCTGCGCATCGAGAGATTTGTCCAGCCGATCCAGAAAATTCTCGAGCGCGTCGGCGTCGGGTATGGTCATCGTTTGCAACTGGATAAACCATTTCTCGGGAGCTGTCTGCGCAATGAGTATGCGAGAAGCATCCAGACGCGCCCGCGCCCGTGGACCGAGCCGCATCGACGATGTGGTTAAGGGCGAGGATTGCGTTGCAGGCACGCCGTGCGTGGCAGTTTGCGTGGCGAGAGGAACTGATCCAACTGGAGCAAACGGAGGCGGTTTGATAGCGCCGATGTTTGATTTCTCCACGTTTTTCTGATGAATGCTACCGTCATTTTGACGCGCGTTGCGTTCGGCGAACCACCACCCGGCAATGGCAAGTAGCGCGACAAGACTTGCACCACCCACCCATATCGGCCAGCGCGACCTGTGCCGGTACCCCGCGTCGCGAATCGCCAATTCGACATGTGAGGTGCCCACATTGCAGGTATTGTCGGTAAAGGCCGCCAGCAATGTTTTGTCCGCCAGTATGTTGATCCGGCGCGTCAGTCCGCCGGATGCTGCGGACAGGTGCCTCAGTGCGGCGCCGGTAAAAAGGTCCGGCCCGCGATAGCCCACTGCCTGCAGGCGGAAACGCAGATAGTCGCCAACTTCGCGTAAACCCAACGGAGCAAGGCGGAAATTCTGTGTGATGCGCTCGCGTAAGGAGCGCATTTCGCGCGTGGCCAGCAAGGTATCGAGTTCAGGTTGCCCGAACAGCACGATTTGCAGCAACTTGCGGCTGCTCGACTCCAGGTTCGAAAGCAGCCGCACCAATTCCAGCGATTCGCGCGGCATGGCATGCGCTTCGTCGATGATCGTCACCACGCGTTTGCCGTCGGCATATAGCGCGATCAGCCGTTCTTCTATCCAGCGCAAGCTTGTCGGACCTGCAGTCGTATCCGCGCCCAGTTCGTGCGCGAGCGTTTCTTGCAACTCGCGCGGCGTCAGACTTGGATTGGCGATATAAATAGTTTGTGCTTCGGACGGCAAACGTTCCAGCATCATGCGACACAACATGGTCTTGCCGACGCCAACTTCGCCGGTCACCTTGATAATGCCTTCGTCATGATTGATCGCAAACAGCAGCGCATCCAGCATCGCGCCGCGCTGGGCTCCGGCAAAGAAGTAAGCCGTCTGCGGTGTGATACGGAAAGGTGCTTCGCTGAGGCCGAAGTGATTGAGATACATTTTAGGTGTTTGTCATTTCAGTCGCCCGCATCCTCGGACACCGCCTCACCGAAGCGCGCCAGCGTCTCCATGCGGTTGTACAGGGTCGAGCGATTGATGCCTAGCATGCGCGCCGCTTGGCTCATATTGCCGCGCGACAGCCGCAAGGCGGCAACGATGTAATCGCGTTCGGCGCGGCGCAGCGTGGCATCTAGATCGATACTGCCGCGCTGTTTCAGCACAGCGAATGCATTGTCGGCGATGGCTTCGGCGATCGGTTCGCCAGCGGAAGTACCGCTGATGGACGCATCGTCCGTCGCCAATACATCATCTTCCAGCTCGTCTTCCAGCGCGGCGCGGCTGACCGAGCGCCCACCATGACGGCTAAGCAGGCGCACGACGACATTGCGCAGTTCGCGCACGTTGCCCGGAAAATCGTAGTCGACCCACCGTGCAACGGCATTCGTATCTAGCATGAATGGAGGCATGCTCATTTGCTTGCTGTATTCGCGCAGATAGTGGTCGAGCAGGACAATGCGATCATTGCCCATGTCGCGTAACGCCGGCATGCGCAATCGCAACACGCTCAGTCGATGGAACAGGTCGGCCCGGAATCGGTTGGCTCGTACTTCCTGCCGCAAATCGCGATTGGTCGCGGCAATGACACGGGCATGTACTTGCCGTTTCTGCGTTTCGCCAACGCGCTGGTATTCGCCGTTCTCTAGTACGCGCAATAGCTTGGGTTGCAGATCCAACGGCAACTCGCCGATCTCGTCGAGAAACAGAATACCTTCGCCAGCCTCTTCGAAATATCCATTCTGCATGCCGACCGCGCCGGTAAATGCGCCGCGCCCATGCCCGAACAAAGTGGCTTCGATCAGGCCCGGCGCAATGGCCGCGCAATTGAGTGCCACAAAGGGTTTGTCGCGCCAGGGACCCAATTGATGCAAGGCATTCGCTGCCACTTCCTTACCTGAACCAGATTCACCTTCGATCAGCACCGGAAACCGGCTGCGAGCAAATTGTCGTAATTGATCTTTGACGTCATCGATCGCGACGCTCATGCCCACGATACGATCGAGCGCAGCGACGCTGTTTTTTTCTGCGTGTTCGCGTGCGCGCAGGTCAGCTGCGCGCTTCAACACGGCACGCAAAGTTTCGGGCTGGGCGGGTTTGGCCACGAATTCCAGCGCTCCGAGCGTACGCGCGTGACGAGCATTCGCTTCTTCATTCTGCCCCGACAACACCACGATCTTGCATAGAGGATCGTGCGCCAACAATTCGCCGATCAACGCCAGCCCCTCGTCCGGTCTATGCGGCACGGGTGGTAGTCCGAGATCGATCAAAGCGACGTCGACCGTGCCGCCTTGCCCGCGCACCTTGCTGATCGCATCTTCGCGGTGCCGCGCACGCACGACCGTGAAATCGTCGCTTAGCACGTAGCTCAACGTGTCGAGGATCAAAGGATCGTCGTCGACGATCAGCAGACTGGGGCGCGATGGCAGCATGGGCCGGCGAACAAGGGGTAATATGGACTTGCGAGCAAGATACGCTATTGAGGTGCAGTGTAGCGCATTCCATTCCTGTCGTCGGTTTGATAGCGGGAGCATAACGGTGACAGATCGATGTGCAGCCTGCAAGAATGCCGCGTGCTAGAATCGACACCTACAAAAACAACGGGCAGATTATCCGTCTTGAATAGCGTGTCTCAAGAATCCAATCATCCAGTGGAATTGCGCGACGTACATTTTTCGTACGGTAGGCGCGCCGTTTTACATGGCGTTAACCTTACGGTGCCGCGAGGTAAGGTGGTTGCCATCATGGGTGGTTCTGGTTGTGGGAAGACTACGCTGCTGAGACTTGTTGGCGGGCAGATTCGTCCGCAGCGTGGTGAGGTCAATGTGTATGGGGAGACTGTACATAGACTTGATCGCGAAGGCTTATATCGCTTGCGTCGCCGCATGGGGATGCTGTTTCAGTTTGGCGCGTTGTTTACGGATATATCGGTATTCGACAACGTGGCTTTTTTGATGCGCGAGCATACGGATTTGCCCGAAACCATCATTCGCGATCTGGTGTTGATGAAGTTGCATGCGGTGGGTTTGCGCGGCGCTGCGCGGTTGAAACCGAGCGAGCTGTCCGGCGGCATGGCGCGGCGCGTGGCACTCGCGCGCACGGTTGCGCTGGACCCGCAAATTCTCATGTACGACGAACCGTTTGCGGGTCTCGATCCGATTTCGCTCGGTGTGATCGGTCAGTTGATCCGCAAACTCAACGATGCGCTTGGAGCAAGTTCCATCGTGGTGACGCATGACGTGCAAGAGTCGTTGCAGATCGTCGACTACATTTATTTCCTGTCGGAGGGGAAAGTCGTGGCGGAAGGGACGCCCGACGAAATCCGTGCTTCCAAAGATCCATGGGTGCATCAATTCGTGTGGGCTGAGGCCGACGGTCCGGTACCGTTCCAATATCCTGCACGGCCTTATGCAGATGCACTATTAGGACCACGCCGTGTTTGAAAGTATTGCGAACGTATTTCGCTTAATTGGCAGCCGGGTGGTGAATACTATCTGGCGTTTGGGTTATGCCTCGCGGTTTTTTTGTACGATGCTGTTGCTTTCCGGCGCAAGCTTCCGGCGCATTCATTTAACGCTGCGCGAAATTTATTTTTCCGGCGTGTTGTCGCTCATTATCGTTCTGGTGTCGGGATTGTTCATCGGCATGGTGCTCGGCCTGCAAGGCTATGACACCCTGCAGCGTTTTGGCTCTGCCGACGCTTTGGGTGTGCTCGTGGCGCTGTCGCTGGTACGCGAGTTGGGACCCGTTGTTGCCGGATTGTTATTTGCCAGTCGTGCCGGTTCGGCTATTACCGCCGAAATCGGTTTGATGAAAGCGACCGAGCAGATTGCGGCGATGGATATGATGGCGGTCAATCCGATTGCGCGCATCGTGGCGCCGCGTTTCTGGGGCGGCGTCATTTCGATGCCCTTGCTGGCGGCCATGTTTTCTGCGATGGGCGTATTTGGCGGTTATCTGGTTGGTGTGGTATTGATCGGATTGGATGCTGGTACCTTTTGGTCGCAGATGCAATCTTCGGTCGATTTTCAGCGCGACATTCTGAATGGTGTCATCAAGAGTTTCGTATTCGGCATTGCGGTGTCGCTCATCGCAGTGTTTGAAGGTTACGACTCGGACGCCACCGCAGAGGGCGTATCGCGCGCAACGACGCGTACCGTCGTGACTTCTTCTTTGGTTGTGCTGGGGCTGGACTTTATATTGACCTCCTTCATGTTCAGAGGCTGAGATGAATCGCACTACGATAGATATGTGGGTGGGCATTTTTGTTGCTATTGGCATAGGATCGCTATTGTTCCTGGCGATGAAAGTGGGGAACCTCAGTAGCGCCAAGCTTGCCCAACCGTACGTGCTGAAGGCGGACTTCGATAATATCGGTGGCCTCAAGGTGCGCGCGCCAGTCAAGACGTCCGGTGTAGTTGTCGGTCGCGTCGAGACAATCACTTTGGACAAGCAAAACTATCAAGCGGTGGTGACGATGAAGATCGACAACCACTATAGTTTTCCGCGCGATACGTTTGCCACCATCAATACGTCGGGTTTGCTGGGCGAGCAATATGTCGGATTCGATCCGGGCGGCGATACGGAAAATCTGAAGCCGGGCGATACGATCAAGAAAACACAGTCGGCGGTGGTGCTTGAAAAGCTCATTAGCCAGTTCATGTTCAGCAAGGCAGCCGACAGCAGCACGCCGCCGTCGGCGAAGTAATGCAGAGTGTGGAGAACATATGACGTTGATGAGACGGCTAGAACGTTCGATGCTGCTAGTTGCCATTGTCATATTGGCCGGTTGTGCTACTTCGGATCGGCGTAATCCCAAAGATCCGCTTGAGCCGCTCAACCGCAAAGTGTTTGCGTTCAATGACGAACTCGATACACATGTCCTGCGCCCAATCGCGACTGGATACGTCAACGTAACGCCATTGCCTGCGCGGGTCGGCACCTCGAACTTCTTCGGTAATCTGGAAGACGTGTGGATCGGCGTCAACAATCTTCTACAGGGTAAGCCGGGCGATGCCGCCAGCGATGCGGGTCGCTTTCTGGTCAATAGTACCGTCGGCATTCTAGGTTTCTTCGATGTTGCTTCCGAACTTGGCATCGAGAAGCACGACGAAGATTTCGGTCAGACTTTGGGTCGATGGGGTGTTGGAAATGGGCCCTATCTGGTTTTGCCCTTTTTTGGTCCACGCACTTTACGCGATACCGGTGGTCTGATCGTGGATAGCTACGCGAGTCCGCTGGGCGCCATTCAGGATATTCCGGTGCGTAACAGCGTGCGAGGTTTGAAAGTCGTCAATGATCGCGCCAATCTGCTAGGTGCTGAGACGACGCTCACGGAAGCGGCGCTCGACAAGTACAGTTTCGTGCGCGACTTTTATCTCAAGCATCGTCAGAGTCAGATTCTTGACGGCAAACGTCCCAAGGACGATGACGACGATGATTCGATGCTTGCTCCTTTGTTCCAGCGCGTGGATGGCGAGGGTTATTTTGCAACGCGACGTTTGACGTCCGTTCTTGCCAAGGCTGATTTCGATCGGCATGACGCTGTACTGGATCAACGCAAGCAGAACGATCCGACTCAATAGAAAAGGAAACATCATGTTCAAATGCTCACTGACTTTTTTTCGCAGATGCGCCTTGTTGTTGATGGCTGTGTCGTTGCCGGTGTTTGCGCAAGAGGCGCCCGATGCGCTGATCAAGCGCGTATCGAACGAAGTACTGGATATCGTCAAGAACGACAAGGCAATTCAGGCCGGCGATACCAAACGCATACAGGCTCTTGTCGAAGCAAAGGTCTTGCCGAATTTTGATTTCATGCGCATGACGGGATTGGCAATGGGCCGCGAGTGGCGCAATGCTACAGCGGATCAAAAAACAGAACTTGCCAAGGAATTCCAGACACTGCTGGTACGCAGTTATTCCAACGCCCTAACGCAATATAAGAATCAAACGCTCGATTACAAGCCGCTGCGAATGCAACCGACGGACACTGACGTAACGGTGCACACCGAAGTCAGGCAACCGGGCGCTAAACCCATTGGCATAGATTATGACCTTGAAAAAACCGGCGATGCGTGGAAGGTATATGACGTGGAAATTGCCGGCGTTAGTCTGGTGACCAATTATCGCGATACCTTTGCGCAGGAAATAAAAGCCAGTGGCATAGATGGCCTGATCAAATCGCTGCGCGACAAGAACCAGCAGCTCGCCAAATAGCCGCCGAACGCGCCAAAAAATAACGATTGCTGCTACGTGATTGCCAAATCATGATTTCCGAAAAAGAGGGCCGTTTCATAATCGAGGGGCCGATGACCATCGAGACCGCTGCTGCGCTGCTGGAAGCCGGCGAGCCTCTCGTCGCAACGGCCGACTGTACTCTCGATCTGGCTGCGGTGACGGCAGTCGACTCCGCTGCGCTCGCAGTGGTGTTGGGTTATTTCCGTAGCGCACAAGCGGCTGGCCGAGCGCTCACGGTCATCAATCAGCCGCAAGCTTTTCGCAGTTTGGCGACGCTCTATGGCATAGACGAAATATTGTCCGACGCAACCAAGATAAATGAATCAGCCGTACTTGCCGCTCATCCATGATGGCGTTGCCATCCGGGTGCGCGCGGCGGTCAAACGTTACGGCAGTCTGCAAGCACTCGCAGGCGTAGATCTCGACATCCGGCAAGGCGAATTTTTCGGCTTGCTCGGTCCCAATGGCGCCGGCAAAACAACGCTTATCTCCGCGCTGGCCGGATTGATTCGTTTATCCGAAGGGCATATTTCGGTGATGAGCCGCGATGTCGTTGCCGATTACCGCGAGGCGCGTCGTGCTTTAGGTGTAGTACCGCAGGAACTGGTATTCGATCCGTTTTTCACCGTGCGTGAAGTGTTGCGCATTCAGTCGGGCTATTTCGGCCTCGACAATAATGACAAATGGATCGATGAGCTGCTCGCTAATCTCGATCTGACGGCAAAAGCCAACACCAATATGCGCGCCTTGTCCGGCGGCATGAAGCGGCGCGTGCTGGTCGCGCAGGCATTGGTGCATCGCCCGCCGGTGATCGTGCTCGATGAGCCTACTGCGGGCGTCGATGTGGAATTGCGCCAGGGATTGTGGCAATTCATTCGCAAGCTGAACGAAGCCGGCCACACCATCGTGTTGACGACTCACTATCTGGACGAGGCCGAAACATTGTGCAACCGTATTGCCATGCTCAAGGCGGGGCGCATCATCGCATTGGATAGCACGGCGAATATTCTGAAACGGGTGAGTACGCACGCATTGCGCATCATTACCGCCAATGAATCGGCCGCGTTGCCGGCAGCGCTGCAAAACAAACTCGTCAAACGCGAAGGACACGCGCTGAGTTTTTCGTTCGATACTTATGACGAAGTCGAACCCATGCTGGCAAATCTTCGCCAATCGGGCTTTAGCGTGCAAGACATTGAAATTGCCAAGCCCGATCTCGAGCAAGCCTTCGTCGACTTGATGCACAGAGGCTAATCGGTGATTACCTTTCGCACTTTGCTTTACAAAGAGACCTTGCGTTTCTGGAAGGTCAGCTTTCAGACTGTCGCTGCGCCGGTACTCACTGCCGTGTTGTATCTGATGATCTTTTCGCACGTGCTGGCGAACCGGCTGCAGGTTTATAACGGCGTGAGCTACACGAGCTTTCTGATTCCCGGTCTTGTCATGATGTCGGTATTGCAGAATGCTTTTGCCAACAGTTCCTCTTCGTTGATACAAAGCAAGATCACCGGCAACATCGTATTCGTTCTGTTGCCGCCGATATCCTATCGCGAGTTTTATGCCGCTTACATGATCGCTTCGGTCGTGCGCGGTGTCGCGGTGGGATGCGGCGTGTGGCTCGCTTCCTTGTTTTTTGCGCCCATTGCGATGGCGAACCCTTTTTGGATTCTTGGATTTTTGTTGCTGGGCGCGGCGATTCTCGGCACGCTGGGCATTATTGGCGGTATTTGGGCCGACAAATTCGACCAGCTTGCGGGTTTCCAGAATTTCCTGATCGTGCCGCTGACGATGTTGTCCGGCGTGTTCTATTCGATTCATTCATTACCGGATTTTTGGCAACGTCTCTCGCATTTGAATCCGTTTTTCTTCATGATCGATGGTTTCCGCTATGGCTTCTTCGGCGTATCGGACATATCGCCCTGGCTGAGTCTTGCCGTCGCTGTGAGCGTGCTGCTATTGCTAGCCAGCTTGTGTTTGGCAATGTTGCAGCGTGGTTATAAATTGAGGGGATGACAGGTCATGCTTGTCGCTCTATTTGAGGTGTAATGCCGATGTTCCGAGCATTTGAAATTCAGCGTTTGATCGAACAAGGTTTGCCTTGCGAACTGGTCGCTATCGAAGGCGAGGACGGCGTGCATTTCACTGGCATCGTGGTGAGCGGCAGCTTCGAAGGCAAGCCTCGCGTGCGCCAACATCAAGCTGTTTATGCCACGCTCGGTAATCTAATGGGCAATGAGATTCACGCTTTGCAATTGCAGACCTATACGCCTGCGCAGTGGGCTGCGATTGCGAAGGAACTGGACGAATAGACCGGACGAATGAAACTGGACAAATGAAGCACGTGCGTTGAACGCAAACATCACACACATTCAAATATGGATAAATTATTAATCGTTGGCGGTACGCGTCTCTCCGGTGAGGTGGCGATTTCGGGCGCCAAGAATGCGGCATTGCCAATCCTCTGCGCGTCGCTGCTGTCGCGCGAGCCGCTGACCGTGACGAACGTGCCGCGACTCAAAGACGTCGGTACTTTGTTGAAGTTGCTTGCCGATATCGGTGTGAAAGTCGAGCGAGGTGACGACACCGTAACGCTGGATGCGTCCGAGCTGACCAATCCTGTCGCATCTTATGAATTAGTGAAAACCATGCGCGCTTCCATCCTCGTGCTGGGACCGCTGGTGGCGCGATGTGGCGAAGCCAAGGTGAGTCTGCCTGGTGGTTGCGCGATCGGTGCACGGCCGGTGGATCAGCACATCAAGGGTTTGCAGGCGATGGGTGCCGACGTGCGCGTGGAGCATGGTTATGTGAACGCAACAGCCAAGCGCTTGAAGGGCGCGCGCCTGTTTACCGATATGGTGACGGTGACCGGTACAGAAAATTTAATGATGGCGGCATGTCTGGCCGAAGGCGAGACGGTGATTGAAAACGCGGCGCGCGAACCGGAAGTTGTTGATCTGGCTAACTGCCTCAATGCGATGGGCGCACGCATTTCCGGCGCCGGCGCCGATGTCATTCGCATACAAGGTGTCGAACGTCTGTATGGCGCGACGCATCGAGTCATGCCGGATCGTATCGAAACGGGAACGTATCTTTGCGCAGCGGCATCCAGTGGCGGCGAAGTACGGCTGACGAAAACGTCATCGGCATATCTCGATGCGGTGATCGACAAGCTGATGGATGCCGGTTGCGAAGTGTCGTCCGAGCGCGAAGCCATCCGTCTCAAGGCGCCTAAGCGTCTTAGCGCCGTGAGCTTGCGCACGTCACCCTATCCGGCTTTTCCGACCGATATGCAAGCACAATTCATGGCGCTCAATTGCGTGGCTGACGGTACGGCCATCATCCGCGAAACAATTTTCGAGAATCGCTTCATGCATGCGGTCGAGTTGCAACGATTGGGTGCCGACATCAAGATCGATGGCAACACAGCCGTGATCCGAGGTGTCGGCAAACTTGAAGGCGCAACCGTCATGGCGACCGATCTGCGCGCTTCCGCGAGTTTGGTTGTTGCAGGATTGGTGGCCGAAGGTGAGACGCTCGTCGATCGTATTTATCACCTCGATCGTGGTTATGAGCGCCTGGACGAAAAGCTGACCGCACTCGGCGCACGCGTGCGTCGTGTAAGCTAGTAGCCGTGATCCCCAATTTTTGACGGCTGCTAACGTGACTGGCATCATCCTCGCCCTTTCGAAGGGCCGCATTTTCGAAGAGACCCTGCCGCTGTTGGCTGCGGCAGGCATCGTGCCGGTCGACGATCCGGAAACTTCGCGCAAGCTCATCCTCGATACCAATCGACCAGATGTGCGGCTAGTGATTGTGCGCGCAAGCGACACGCCGACCTACGTGCAATATGGCGCCGCCGATCTGGGCATCGCCGGCAAGGATGTGTTACTGGAGCATGGCGGCGCAGGGCTGTATCAGCCGCTCGATCTGAATATCGCCAAGTGCCGCATGAGCGTCGCGGTATCCGCAGGATTCGATTATGCTGCTGCCATACAGCGTGGTGCGCGCATTCGCGTCGCAACCAAATACATCAAGACAGCACGCGAGCATTTCGCCGCCAAGGGCATGCACGTGGATCTAATCAAGCTCTACGGTTCTATGGAGCTGGCGCCGCTGGTTGGATTGGCGGATGCCATCGTTGATCTGGTATCGACCGGTAACACGCTACGCGCAAATAATCTTGTCGAAGTGGAAACCATCATGCCGATCAGTTCCCGGCTAGTCGTCAATCAGGCCGCACTCAAGCTCAAGCGCGAGTTGTTGCAACCGGTCATCGAGGCTTTTGCGGGAGCGGTCAAGCCGTGACGCAAGCTCGGCCGACAATCCAGAGAATGACCACGCGCGACGCGGATTTCGTCGCGCGGCTCGATGCCTTGTTGACTTTCGATACTTCGACCGACGCGCATGTACAGTCGGCAGTGAACGAAATTCTTACTGCCGTGCGTTCGCGAGGTGATGTTGCTGTCATAGAGTACACCAATCGCTTCGATCAACTCGACGCTTCCGATTTTTCTTCGCTTGAATTATCCAAGCCGGTGCTGCAAGCGGCGCTCGATGCGTTACCAGGCGAGCAACGCACTGCGTTGGAAACTGCCACGGAACGCGTGCGTGCCTATCATCGGCATCAACTGGCGGAGTCTTGGAGCTTCGCGGAAAGCGACGGTACGCGACTGGGTCAGAAAGTGACTGCGTTGGATCGCGTGGGTTTGTATGTGCCGGGCGGCAAGGCGTCCTATCCGAGTTCCGTATTGATGAATGCGATCCCGGCCAAAGTGGCCGGCGTGCAGGAACTTGTCATGGTGACGCCCACACCGCGTGGCGAGCGCAATCCGATGGTGCTCGCGGCGGCGGCGATCACCGGTGTTGACCGCGTGTTGACCATCGGCGGCGCGCAGGCAATTGCCGCGCTGGCCTATGGCACGCAAAGCATCGCGCAGGTCGACAAGATCGTCGGTCCCGGCAATGCTTACGTTGCCGAAGCCAAACGACGCGTATTCGGTGTCGTGGGTATCGATATGGTCGCTGGACCTTCCGAGGTACTGATTATTTCCGACGGCAGTGGACATGCCGATTGGGTAGCGATGGATTTGTTCGCGCAAGCCGAACACGATGAACTGGCGCAATCCATTCTGCTATGCACGAACGCGGACTTCATCGATGCGGTTGCGCAGTCGATCGAAAAATTATTGCCTGAAATGCCGCGCCGCGACACCATTGCTACTTCGCTAAAGAATCGCGGTGCGCTGATTCTGGTGCAGAGTCTCGATGAAGCATGCGAGATTGCCAACCGCATCGCGCCGGAGCATCTGGAATTGGCCGTTGACGATGCGGCGCCGTGGGCGGACCGCATCCGCCATGCCGGTGCGATCTTTATCGGCCATAGCTCTGTGGAAGCGCTGGGCGATTATTGTGCCGGACCGAATCATGTGCTGCCGACGATGCGTAGCGCACGCTTTTCTTCGCCGCTGGGTGTGTACGATTTTCAAAAGCGCACCAGTATCATCGAGATGTCCGCGGCAGGTGCGCGCAGTCTGGCGCCGGTTGCTGCGACGCTGGCGTATGGCGAAGGTCTGCAAGCGCACGCGCGATCGGCCGAGTTTAGAAAATAAATTCGGAATAGCGGACCGGCGAATGTTGTTAGAGCATTTCGGTGATAATGTTTTTCGCGAACTGATGCCAGCACACACGGATAACGACAGCTCATGATTGCCAGCCCACAAGATCTCATTCGCCCGGAATTGCTAGAGCTGACGGCCTATCACGTGCCGCATGCCAATGGCATGATCAAACTCGATGCGATGGAAAATCCGTATCATCTGCCTGAGAGTTTGCGCGACGTGGTCGCTGACGTTGCGCATGACGTTGCGCTCAATCGTTATCCGGACGCATCGGCTACCGAGCTGAAAAACGTTTTGCGGCAGTCCATGAATATTCCGGCGGACTGCGACATCGTGCTGGGCAATGGCTCGGACGAACTGATCCAGATATTGGCGATGGGCTTGGCCAAACCCGGCGCCGCGTTGCTCGCGCTGGAACCGAGTTTTGTCATGTACAAGATGATCGCGCGCTTTTGTGGCTTACGCTACATTGGTGTGCCGCTGGGACGAAACTTTTCTCTCGATGTAAACGAGTTGCTGGCGACCATTGCGCGTGAACAGCCGGCATTGATTTTCATTGCTTACCCGAATAATCCAACGGGCAATTTATTTTCGGCCGACGATGTGGAATCTGTTTTGAAGTCGGCCTCGGGTGTGGTGGTAATCGACGAAGCGTATACACCGTTTGCCGGACAGAGCTTCATGCCACGCGCGACGGAATTTCCCAATCTGATTGTCATGCGTACGCTCTCCAAGCTGGGTCTCGCAGCTTTGCGTTTGGGTTACATGGTTGGCGCCAAATCCTGGATGACTGAATTCGAGAAACTGCGCTTACCCTATAACACCGGATCGTTGACGCAAGCAATCGCAGCTCGCGTGCTGACGTCGGCCAAGGAGCTGGAGGATCAGGCCAAGGCAATCGTTGCGGAGCGGGGCCGGGTGGCTGCTGATCTCGCGACGATGGGAGGCGTAATGGTCTTTCCGAGCCAGGCCAATTTCCTCTTGCTG
>DASUGV010000035.1:0-3778 GCA_036273835.1 Rhodocyclaceae bacterium | reverse complement strand
TGAATTGATAACCGGCATCGAACTTGCCGCCGATGACGACGGAAGTTTGAGCAAAAGCTGCGCCGGACATCAGACCGGCAACAGCCAGAGCAATAATCTTAACTTGCATGGAATTCTCCTCACAGTTGAAGTTCGGACAAGGACGTCAGTCTTTCGCGCCGCTTACCCGTCCCACCTCTCGCATTCGAGAAGTTGGTAGCCATTGTGTCAAAGCGCTAAACGCTGCAGCAAGGAAAGCAAGCCTTTCCTATGTGATTTAGATAGAGGATGTTGCAAGGATGCAACAACGTCGGATTCTTGCGGTGCACCAGCTGCAAGAGACTTATCTCAACCTTCAATACAAAGGTAAAACCCGCCTGAGAGGCGGGTTCTAATTTTCTCTGCTTCTCAATACGACGATTTGGTAATCGTTTGCTGAGTATCATCCCGCCAACCGCCGCCCAATGCGCGAAATACGTCAACGGTCGCACTGAGCTGTTCGGTCTGAGAGGTAATGAGATCGGACTCGGTGGTCAGCAGATTGCGTTGTGCATCGAGAACTTCGAGATAGGCCGACAAACCGGCATCGAAGCGCAATTGAGAAATACGAAGAGTTTCTCGCAAAGCATTCGCGCGCTGCGTTTGAGCAGTTTCTGCGTCCGCCGCACCACGTAAGCTACCGAGTGCATCATAAGCTTCCTTGAAGGCTGTCTGCACCGTGCGCACATAAGCAGCTTCAGACTGCAAGCGGCGAGCTTGCGCAGCCTTCACTTCAGCGTCGATTTCGTTGAGCCGGAAAATCGGCTGCACCAACGATCCCGCCAAGGACCAAATCGTGGCTGGATTGGTAAATAGATTAGAGAGATCGGTGCTTTCACGGCCATAGGATCCCGTCAATGTTATTGCAGGAAAGTAATGGGCGCGCGCTTCGCTGACATTGGCATCCGCCGCAGCGAGCACTGTCTCTGCTTGACGAACATCGGGGCGCCTTGCCAACAAATCAGACGGCAAGCCTGCCGGCACAGCAGGTGGTGAGGGTAATGTTTCAGCCCGGAGTATCTTTCCTTCGATAATCAGACGCGGCGAATCGCCGGCCAATAGCGCCAGGGCGCGTTCGGCTTGTGCTTGCGCATTCAACAAGCCAGGTAGTGAAGCCGAAAGCGCAGAACGTTCCGCTTCGGCCTGATGTACTTCCAGCACGCCGCCACTTCCTGCATCGAGGCGTTTATTTTGCAGGTTCAAAGCTTGTTCTCGTGTACCAAGCGTCTGCTGCGTCAATGCAACTTTGCGATCCAGTCCCAGCAAGTTGAAATAGGCCTGCGCCACTTGCGCTGCAATGGAAGATTGCAAACCATATCGAGCCTCACGACTGGCCATCAATGTCGCCAACGCTGCGCGATTGGCGCTGCGCACGCGTCCCCACAGATCGACTTCGTAAGAGATATTGACGCCCGCATCGAAGGTATTCGAAATTTGCGGCGTGCCCGGTGGCAACGGAATGGAACCACGTTCCGTAGATCGGCGGCGTGCGGCACCGAGTGAAGCATCCATCGATGGCGATAACTCGCTGCGTGCAACACGCAGTTGCGCAGCGGTCTCGTCGACTCGCGCTGCGGCGACCTTCAAATCGGTGTTGTTGGCAAGCGCACGATCAATCAAGGCGTTCAGCGCCGGATCATTGAAGCGCAGCCACCATTGGCTGAGATCTTCCGCCGGCGAAGTCTGTGCCGCCGCGGGAAGGTCGAGCTTGGGTACCGTAGTGTTCGTAGTCACGGCGCAAGCAGCGAACGTCAACACTAGTGGAGCGAGTGCAAAAAAATTACGCATGGGGATCCTCCTTTTCGCGCTCGTCAGCAATCGGCGACGGCGGCTCATCGCCCTTGTCGCTCAGCTTGGACATGAGTTCAAAAAACAGCGGTACGAAGAAGATGGCTAGAAACGTCGCCGCCATCATGCCGCCCATGACCCCTGTGCCAACGGATTGCCGCGCACCGGCGCCGGCACCGGTGGAAAATGCCAATGGCGAGACGCCCAGAATAAAAGCAAGCGAGGTCATGATGATGGGACGGAAGCGCAAGCGCGCGGCCTCCTTGGCAGCGTCTATCAGCGACATGCCTTCATGACGTTTCAATACCGCGAATTCGACAATCAGAATTGCATTTTTCGCAGCCAGACCAATCAGCGTCACCAAGCCAATCTGGAAATACACATCATTCGTCAATGGTGGTATCGGCAAATGAAGCAAGCCGAAAATCAGATTGCGCACCCACACACCAGCTAACGCCCCGAATATGCCAAATGGGACTGCGAGCAATACCGAAAATGGTAACGTCCATTTCTCGTATTGTGCGGCAAGAATCAGAAACACCATCACCACCGCCATGCCCAACGCTAATCCCGATGCGCCTGACGAGCGCTTTTCCTGGTACGACGCACCGCTCCAGTCGTATGTGAAATCCGGCGGCAAGACTTGGCTCGCAATGCGTTCGATCGCCGCAATCGCTTGACCTGAGCTCACGCCTGGCGCACCCGAGCCCAGCAATTTTACGGCGGGAAGATTATTGAAACGATCCAGCGTATCGGGACCCGAGGTATAGCTAACTTTGGTGAAAGCCGACATCGGAATCATTTTGCCGTTCGACGACTTCACGTAAATTGCGCCGACATCTTCCGGCTTCATGCGATAGCGTGCGTCGGCCGACATCAACACTTGCCATGTTCGTCCATACTTGTTGAAGTCGTTGACGTAGTACGTGCCGAGCGTTGCAGAGAGCGTATTGAATGCGTCATCAAGACTCACACCAAGCGCGCTCGCCCGATCGCGGTCGACGTCGACATAAAGCTGCGGACTGGATGCGCGCCACAATGTCTGCACGTATGCCAGTTGCTTATCTTTCGATGCCGCGGCAATGAAAGCCTGCGTTACTTCCGCCAATCGCTTCGAGCCGCCTTCGCCGTGATTCTGAATATAGAATTCGAACCCGCCGGCAGTGCCCAGTCCGAAGATCGCCGGCGGATTGAAGGCCAATATCAGCGCATCGCGAATGCCTGCCGTCTTGGCGAATAGTTCTCCAACCAATGATTGCGTCGGCACGTTGCGTTGATCCCACGGTTTCTGCGTGACAAAAATCGTTGCGGCCGAATTCTTGAAACTGCCGCCGAGAAAATCGAAACCGGTAAAGGCCACCACGTCCTGATTCGCAGGATTGGATTTGATGATATCCGTCACTTGCTGCACGACCTTATCGGTGCGCTGCAAGGTCGAACCGTCCGGCAAGAAGACGGCGGAAATGTAGAAGCCTTGATCCTCGTCGGGCACGAGCGAGCCCGGTGTCTTGCTCCATAGCAAGAAAGTAATCAGCACCATAATGCCGAAAAGTATCGCGCCCAATGCCATGCGTCGCGTAAGCCAGCCGACACCACCCGTGTAGCGTTTGGTGAGGCGCGCGAAACCGTTGTTGAACGCACGGAAAAACGCATTGCTGGTCTTGTGTTCGTTGCGCAGGATCAACACGCACAGCGACGGAGTGAGCGTCAATGCGACCATGCCGGAGATGCTGACGGCAATTGCAATCGTCACCGCAAATTGTCTGAACAATTCGCCGGTCAGACCACCCAAGAATGCAATCGGTACGAACACCGAGACCAGCACCAATACGATGGCAATAACAGGGCTGGTCACCTCGTGCATTGCTTTGATGGCGGCATCACGCGCAGGTACGTGTTCCTCGTGCATGATCCGCTCGACATTCTCCAATACGACAATGGCATCGTCGACGACGATACCGATGGCCAGCAC
>DASUGV010000034.1:0-2236 GCA_036273835.1 Rhodocyclaceae bacterium | reverse complement strand
CATCGCGGCTACGCAAGCGCCGGTGGTTACATCGGCACCAGCAACGCCTGCCGATCAAAATGTGACAGCACCTGCCGCTGCACCCGTTACAACGACGACCGATCAAACCGATGCCGCCACGGCTGCGCTTCTCCAAAATCTGCAGCAGGATCCGGCGCAAGGCAATATTCTTTTCAATCCATTCTATGCGGCATCCATCGCCGCCTATCGCCAAAGCGATCTGATTTCGCCCGCGTCGTTGCCGGATGCAAACGCGCTCGCGATCGATTTTCCCGCGCCGGTTCTGCCCGTCACCGCGGCGCGGCACATTTCCGAATACGCCTGACGCGATATCCATTTGTCATGGATTTGGCGGGCGCGGATGCCCGGCAGTCGACACCTCATGAATAACTGATAAAGTGCCGTCGATTCGGCGCGTCCGATGTGTATGGAATAATCTGGCCGCTGTACATGTCTGTGCTTTATGGCAACTAAGAACAAACACGAACAAGTCGAAAAGCGCGGAGGCGAGGACATTTACCCAGGGGGACTTTCATGAAGCTGGCAAGTGCGGTGGTGATCGCCGTCGCGGTGTCCGGATTGAGCTACGCTCAGTCGACCGCGGTGTCGCAGGCTGGAGCGAAGACAGAAGCGGCAACCGGGGCAAGCGCAAAAGCGCGTGTGGAAGCTTTCTCGCCGCAGGGCGAGGTCAAGGGTGTTCGTCAAGTCGTCGCGCGTTTCTCGGAACCCATGGTCGCGTTCGGCGATCCACGTTTGCCTTCGCCATTCGATGCGACATGCGCGAGCAAAGGCAGCGGTCATTGGGTCGATGTGCGCAACTGGGTTTACGACTTCGAATCGGATCTACCCGGCGGACTCAAATGCAGTTTCACTACGCGCGCCAAACTCGTTGCGCAATCGGGTGTGGTCGTTAGCGCGGCAACTTTCAATTTCACGACGGGTGGTCCCGCCATTCGCGAGTCATGGCCTTCGGAAGGCGATGAATCCATCGACGAAAATCAAACGTTCTTGCTCGGGCTGGATGCCGATGCGGATCTTGCGACGGTGCGTCAGCTTGCGTCTTGTAATGTCAATGGCATTGGAGAACGCATACCGCTGCAGATCGTCGAGGGCGATGAGCGTGCGAAGATTCTCACGGAGCAGCAGGGGCACGCGCGAAATTTCTTTGCGGTGATCACCAAGCACGGGCGGCTCGGCTTCTTGGCCGTCAAGGACAAGCGTCTCGACGTGGCGCCCATCGTCGTCGCGCGCTGCGCAAGAAGATTGCCCGCTGGCGCGGAGGTGCATCTCGTATGGGGGGCGGGCATTCGCACGGCGAGCGGTGTGGCGACGTCGAAGGAACAGACGTTGACCTTCAAGGTGCGCGAGGAATTTTCCGCCAAGCAAAGTTGCGAGCGTGCCAACGCAAAATCCGGTTGTGTTCCCGTACTGCCGATTACGTTGAACTTCACCGCGCCCATCGACGCTGCGCTCGCTGCAAAGATCGAATTGCGCACGGCCGACGGCAGGAGCTTTTATCCGAAACTGGATGATCGTGCCAAGGCAGTGGAAGGCGTGAGTTTCAATGGGCCGTTCGATGCGCAAACGGAAGTCACCATTTCGTTGCCGAGCAAATTTCGCGACGACGCGGGACGCGAACTTTCCAATGCGGCCTCATTTCCGTTGCGCGTGCGCATCGACGAAGATCCGCCGCTGGTGAAATTCAGTTCGCATTTCGGCATTCTCGAATCGAAAGCGCAACCTGTGTTGCCGGTGAGCGTGCGCAATGTCGAAGCGACGGTGAAAGGACTGCAGTCCAAACCTTTTAGCGGTGCACTGACTAACGGATCGGCCAACAGTGTGGGTAGCGGCAATCTTGCGCGCATCGATACCGATAGCGATGAACGCATCGCCACGTGGCTGACGCGCGTGCTGACGCCGCCGAACGAAACGCGTGAAACACAGGAAGCATTCGAGAAAAAATTCGATCGCTATCCGCGCGAAGGCGAGTTGCCGCTGCTCTTCAACAATACGCACGAATTCAAAGCCACACCATTGAAGCTGCCGCGCCTCGAAGGCGAAAAGACGCTGGAGCTCGTCGGCATACCGCTACCCAAGCCCGGCTTCTACGTTGTCGAGTTCGCCAGCAATCGTCTCGGCGCCGCGCTCCACAACGAGAAGAAGCCTTATTACACTTATTCGAGCGCGCTGGTCACCAACATGGCCGTGCACTTCAAGCTCGGCCGCGAGTCGTCGC
>DASUGV010000033.1:0-3654 GCA_036273835.1 Rhodocyclaceae bacterium | reverse complement strand
AGCGCCGAGGGTGCGAAGTTCTGCAGTATTGATAATCCGGAATGTGAATCGTGTCAGTGACGCGTTTCCGAGCGCATGTGGCGTTGTCATAACCTGCCGTTGATCGTCGGTATGAGCGGCAAGCAAATGAAATTTTATGTTCCAGATGATTGCTGCATGATTTTTTGTGAAGCTGAAAGATGCATGTGATGGTGTGTGAACGTTGCATTTTATGCAACTCGATCGCTGAAGAGTGTTGCGCTGCAACGGTTTGCGGGACGCATCGCGGAGATCAAAGCGTGGTGCGGGTTTCCGCGATGTGAGTTGTTATGACATACGATTTAATGCCCGGAAAGTCCCGCCAACGCTGGTGATTCGGGCACGTGAAGACACAAAAAAATATTGCGTTCGAGCGAAAATTGTTCTAAAGGATAATGGCATGCTGAACTTTGAAGATGATTTGAACGCTCTGGTGATTCGTACTCCGCAGGCAAGACCGCAACTTGCATCGCAACTTGCATCTTCCCCGCTGCGGACGGTTCATCCTTTGAACAACGTTGGAGTGAACGTTCGTGAGTTTCATGACGCTGCTCATGAAAACGAATTTCATGGCCCTGACGTTCACGTTGCAGCCGATTTGCGCCGTATCAATCTGGCGGACAAGCGCATCATCAATGGCGCCACCGATGTCAACCAGTTGGTGCCGTTCAAGTACAAGTGGGCTTGGGAGAAATATCTCTCCACATGCGCCAATCACTGGATGCCGCAAGAGATCAACATGTCGCGCGACATCGCGCTATGGAAAGATCCCAATGGTTTGACTGAAGACGAACGCCGCCTAGTCAAACGCAATCTTGGTTTCTTTGTCACTGCCGATTCGCTGGCTGCCAACAATATTGTGTTGGGAACCTATCGGCATATCACTGCACCGGAGTGCCGCCAATTTTTGTTACGCCAGGCCTTCGAAGAAGCCATTCACACTCATGCCTATCAGTACATCGTCGAATCTCTTGGGCTCGATGAGGGCGAGATATTCAATGCATACCACGAAGTGGCCAGCATTCGTGCCAAAGACGAATTCCTCATTCCATTCATCGATACGCTGACCAATCCACATTTTAAAACCGGCACACCGGAGACGGATCAGCAATTGCTCCGCTCTCTGATTGTGTTTGCTTGCATCATGGAAGGCTTGTTCTTCTATGTGGGTTTCGTGCAGATACTTGCGCTCGGCCGTCAGAACAAAATGACGGGGGCGGCTGAACAGTATCAATACATCCTGCGTGATGAGTCGACGCACTGCAACTTCGGTATCGACCTCATCAACACTATCAAGCTTGAGAATCCGCACCTTTGGACGCCAGAGTTCCGCGAGGAAATTCGTGGTCTGATGCAGCAAGGTGTCGAGCTCGAATATCGTTACGCCGAAGACACTATGCCACGTGGCGTATTGGGGCTCAACGCCTCTATGTTCAAGGAATATTTACGCTTCATCGCCAACCGGCGCTGCCAACAGATCGGCATTGATGCCATTTACGCTGGAGCGGAAAACCCGTTCCCGTGGATGAGCGAAATGATCGACCTGAAGAAAGAGCGCAATTTCTTCGAGACCCGTGTAATCGAATATCAGACGGGTGGAACATTGAACTGGGATTGATTGAACAACTACCGCTTTTTTACCCATCTCAACAGCACTGTTCAGGCTGGCCGAAAGGTCAGCCCGGCAGTGCTGTCTTTACATGCACAGCACCGTTTTTTTGTAGAGCCGCGTATCTGCGCGGCATATTCACCTACCGTGCCAGTTTGGGCGGAGGTGTTTTTGTGTAACGCCGACCAACCCGTTAGGCGAATAGAGGAGGTGTACCATGGTAACAAGTAAGTCGAAAGCCAAGAAGCCGGCTGCGAAACCTGCGGCCAAAAAACCTGCGGCCAAGAAACCGGCTGCTAAGAAACCCGCCGCCAAAAAACCGGCAGCGAAGAAGCCAGTTGCAAAGAAGGCAGTAGCCAAGAAACCGGCTGCCAAGAAAGTTGCTGCTAAAAAACCAGCAGCGAAAAAAGCGGTAGCCAAGAAACCGGCTGCCAAGAAAGCTGCTGCTAAGAAACCGGCAGCGAAAAAAGCGGTAGCCAAGAAACCGGCTGCCAAGAAGAAACCAGCAGCGAAAAAGGCTGCTAAGAAGCCTGCTGCCAAAAAGGCGGCGGCTAAAAAGCCTGCTGCTAAAAAGGCTGCCAAAAAACCCGCAGCTAAAAAGCCTGCTGCTAAGAAAGCAGCTCCTGCTGCTGCCAAGCCCGCAAGTGCCCCCGCACCTGCTGCGCCGGCAATGGCAAAGCCAGCACCTGCTTCGGATCCGAAGCCTTCAACCGCGGCTACGCCCGGTCTGAAGTCTTCGCTGAATCCGAATTCGGCGTGGCCGTTCCCAACGGGTTCGCGCCCGTCTTGATAAGCGAATGCCGGGGCGCCATGCGCGCTCCGGCACGCTTTTTCCTCAAAAAAATACTTTGCTCCTGGATTTTAATTTGGAGTGATTTGTCACGCTTTTTGCTCATGACAAAAACATAATCCAGGCCTGACGCGGCCCCTATGGATATTGACAAAACGATTATAAATCAATACACTGCAACGGCGTTTTGGATTGAGTAATGTATTGAACACAAGCAAAATAGTTGCTTGCGCGGTGTACAGATCATCATCAATTCGTGTCTTTTTGCCACCGGGCATTCAGACTTCCCTGCAATCAGTTAATGTAAGGACAGAAATCTCCGCGTGACGAGAACGGGATGCAAGTGGCGATGATGTCATTTGATCTCTTCACGCTGGATGTATGTGTGTTGTCGTGTGGTTTGCCACGGCGATGGACACATTCAAATATGAATGGCTATCGATCTGCATTGCGTTAGATGCGAAGATTGGCCATCGGATAATTTAAGTAGCACGTACCGCCTGTAGCCTGTGACATACCATTTGTCATCAGGCTACCTTACGTGCGCCAGTGTGTATTTGGTGGGGGTAGTCATGAATCACATAATGCGTTTCGTGCGCTTTGCTCGGCATTGTTCAATTTTCGCGTTGCATTTTGCGCATGGTGGATTGGTAATGGCCGGCGTAATGGTTGTGGTATTGGTTGGTTATCGTGTATCCAGCCAAGGAGTCGAAGGATTGAATCCACGCACCTTATTTGCCGCTCCCGTAGAACAAGATGCTTTGCCGGAAGTCGATGTGCCGGGGACACAAGTGATGTGGGTTTCGTCGAAGGGTATGTCACCGGAATTGACGCGTCTTGCTCAGTACATTGCGCGTCGCTATCGCGTATCGCAGATGGTTGTCGAACCGCTCATTGTGGCGGCCGTCCATGAAGGCCGTAATACAGGCGTGGATCCGCTGTTAATCCTCGCTGTGACTTCAGTGGAATCGAGCTTCAATCCGCTCTCCGAAAGTGTCGTAGGCGCCCAAGGCCTCATGCAAATCATTCCGCGTTTTCACCTCGATAAGATTTCCACGGAGAAAGGCCAGACTGCCTTATTCGATCCGAATGAAAATTTCCGCGTCGGTGCGCTCATTCTCAAAGAATACATTCGTAATACCGGTGATCTCGAAACGGCGCTACAGCAGTACGGTGGGGCGCCAGACGATCCGGAAATGATTTATTCCAATAAAGTGCTCGCAGAACTCGAGCGATT
>DASUGV010000032.1:0-2363 GCA_036273835.1 Rhodocyclaceae bacterium | reverse complement strand
TGGATTTATGCCCTGCTTGCGCGACAGTGATAGTGTCTCCTGGAATGAAAGCCCAACCCTCGCGCTCGCCAATTTCTTTTGTTATGCCTGGGTCTAGTGTCAAGTCAAAACTACGACTCTGACCGGTAGCGCGGTTGACATTGATAGTCACCGCAATTGTTTGACCGGACATGTTATTGAAGCCAGCTACGTTTCCGCTACTCATAATTGCCTTGCGAAAGAAAACTCGAATGGGAATTTCCGGTTGATTGGCAAGTTGTATTCTTGCGTTGGCCTCTTCTGCCATCTGATGAATCTTTGAATTAGCCTCTGTTACTAATTGTCGAGTTTGCAAATTAGCCACATCAACTTTCCTATTCGCCTCATTGACAAGCTGTTGTAGCGTTGTTATCTCAGCATCTTTTTTCTCAATGGTCGTTTTGGAGTCGTTCCACGACATACCCCATAAAACGGCAAGTAGCACTGACAAAACCCACGGCAAAAAGTTTGATGTGTTCTGCATTTATCTCCCCTAAAATTGATTACATGTGATTGAACAGCATGGATGAAATTGGTGAGATCAAGAGTAACTAGCAATAATTACACGAGCGCTAACGCCATAAACATCGATATTTGATGGCACTACTCATCATATCCTAAATACATAATTATGCTTCGATTAACCGAAGTCAAACTGCCCCTCGATCACCCGGAAGAAGCGCTCCAGGCTGCTGTGCTCACGCGCCTGGGCATCGCGGCGGATGAGTTGATCGGCTTCAGCATCTTCAAGCGCAGCTACGATGCGCGTAAGCGTTCGGCCATTGCGTTGATCTACTCGCTAGATGTGCAAGTCAAAAATGAAGCCGCTTTGCTCAAACGGCTGAGCGCAGTCAAAGGTGGAGCGCGAGATCTCTCCTTGACACCGGACATGAACTACAAATTCGTCGCTCATGCCAACGGCATGCTAGAAGCGCTGCGCCCGGTCGTGATCGGTTTCGGTCCATGCGGCATTTTCGCGGCGCTGATCCTCGCGCAAATGGGCTTCCGGCCCATCGTGTTGGAACGCGGTAAGGCCGTGCGCGAGCGTACGCAGGACACGTGGGGGTTATGGCGCCAGCATAAACTCGATCCCGAGTCGAATGTGCAATTCGGCGAAGGCGGCGCGGGGACGTTTTCCGACGGCAAGCTATACAGCCAGATCAAGGACCCGCGTTATCTCGGCCGCAAAGTGCTCACTGAATTCGTCAAGGCCGGCGCGCCGCCAGAAATTCTGTACGTAAGCAAACCGCATATCGGCACGTTTCGCCTGGTCGGCATGGTGGAGAAAATGCGCACCGAAATCGAGACGCTCGGCGGAGAAGTACGTTTCAAGACCAAGGTCGACGAGCTGGTGATCGAAGACGGCCGCATGCGCGGCGTGACGATCAATGGTGGAGAATTTCTAGCCGCCGACCACGTGGTGATGGCGGTCGGGCACAGTGCTCGCGATACCTTTCAGATGCTGCATGACAAGGGCGTATATGTCGAGTCTAAGCCTTTCTCCATCGGCTTTCGCATCGAGCACCCGCAAGCGCTGATCGATCAATGCCGTTTCGGCGCTCAAGCAGGCAACGCCATTTTAGGCGCAGCCGATTACAAGCTCGTGCATCACGCCAAGAATGGCCGCTCGGTGTATAGCTTCTGCATGTGCCCCGGCGGCACCGTGGTCGCCGCCACATCGGAAGCGGGGCGAGTCGTCACCAACGGCATGAGCCAGTATTCGCGCAATGAGCGCAACGCCAACGCGGGCATCGTCGTGGGCATCACGCCCGAGGATTATCCCGGAACGCATCCAAACGATCCGCTCGCCGGGATCGTATTCCAACGTCATTGGGAGTCGCGGGCCTTCGAATTGGGCGGCGGCGATTATTGCGCGCCGGGTCAACTTGTCGGAGACTTTATTGCTGGACGTCCTTCCACGGCACTGGGTACAGTCACTCCGTCCTACAAGCCTGGCGTTCTGCTCGGCGATCTCCGCACCGCCCTGCCCGGCTACGCCATCGCCGCCATCCGCGAGGCGCTACCGGCACTGGACAAACAGATCAAGGGGTTCGCCATGCACGATGCCGTACTCACCGGTGTGGAGACACGCACGTCATCGCCCGTACGCGTCAAACGAGGCAGCGATTACCAGAGCCAGAATACGAAAGGTCTCTACCCGGCAGGCGAAGGCGCGGGTTATGCTGGTGGCATTCTGTCGGCTGCGGTCGACGGTATTGAGGTGGCTGAAGCGGTGGCGCTAAGCATGACGAGTACAACATCGGGTAAAGCGCATTAGAACTTGTGACGAATCGCGACGTGGACGTCGCTCCCACGATTATCGGCCGTAGCTTTCGGCGCAGTTT
>DASUGV010000031.1:0-7550 GCA_036273835.1 Rhodocyclaceae bacterium | reverse complement strand
ACTGATGTAATGCACGGTCTTGATACCGCGATCGTGCAATTTCCGCTCGAGCCACAGATTGAAATCCGGCGCGTCGATACCGATGAACATATCGGGCGGATCGACCTTGAGACGCTTGAGCAATGCGCTGCGAATACCCGATAGTTCGCGATAACGCTTTAGCACGTCGACATAACCATTGACTGCCAGCGTTTCCGCGGGCCACCAGGACTGGAATCCTTGCGCGTCCATCTTCGGACCACCGATGCCGACAAACTCGGCTTGTGGAAAATGTTGCCGCAGCGCACGGATGAGATGGGAAGCCAGTAAATCGCCGGAGGCCTCTCCGGCAACCATGGCTATGCGCATGACAATCTCATATTAAACATTTGATGCCGCCTCGATACGCCATCATTACCGAATGATGCCGCGCCCGCTCACCGCAATGAAATCGCTCAGCAGCGCGACTTCCGGCGTTTGCTGGGCCAATTCCGCGACCGCAACGCGCGCTTCTTCCAGCGTCAGACCATTGCGATAAATCGCCTTGTAGGCACGCTTGATCTGCATGATCGCTTCGGAAGAATAGCCCCGGCGCTTGAGTCCCTCGCTATTGATGCCGTGAGGTGCCGCAGGGTTGCCGGAGACCGTGACAAATGGTGGCAAGTCTTGCAGGAGTACGGTGCTGACGCCACAGAAACTGTGAGCACCCACGCGCACAAATTGATGCACGCCGGTAAAACCGCCGAGAATGGCGTAGTCGCCCACGCTAACGTGGCCCGCCAGCGTTGCGTTGTTGGCAAAAATCGTCTGGTCACCGACTTGGCAGTCATGTGCGATATGCACATAGGCCATAATCCAGTTGTCATTACCGATGGTGGTCACCGCCTTGTCCTGCACGGTACCGATATGTAGCGAACAAAACTCGTGAATGGTATTGCGATCGCCGATCTCCAGCCGCGTCGGCTCACCCGCATATTTTTTGTCCTGCGGCTGCTCGCCGATCGAACAGAATTGGAAGATACGGTTGTCGCAACCGATGCGGGTATGGCCTTTCACGATAACGTGCGGGCCGATGACGGTGCCATCGCCTATCTCGACGTGCTCTTCGACAATGCTATACGCACCGACGCTGACGCGCTCGCCCAGCTTCGCTTTGGGATCGACGATAGCAGTAGGATGGATCATGTGATCTGCTTGATGGCGCACATCAACTCCGCTTCCGCGGCAAGCTCATCGCCCACATGCGCGCTGCCAGCGTATTTCCAAATACCCCGCATATGGCGAACGATCTTCATGTCGAAGGTAAGCTGATCGCCCGGCGTGACCGGCCGTTTGAACCGCACGTTGTCGATTCCCGCAAAATACAGCACCGAATTTTCGTCCGGCAAGATGCCCTGCGTCTTGAACGACAGAATCGCTGCCGCCTGCGCCATCGCTTCGATGATCAGCACACCGGGCATGACGGGTGCATGAGGAAAATGCCCGACGAAGAAAGGCTCGTTGATCGTTACATTTTTGGTGGCAACGATGCGCTGTCCGACTTCGATTTCCAGTACCCGGTCGACCAGCAGGAACGGATAACGGTGCGGCAAATATTGCATCACCTGCTGAATGTCCATGGCTGTCACGCTTTTTTCTCCAGTTCCTTTAATTTTTTCTCGAGAGCCCGCACACGATCTGCCATCTCATCCAGATGCTTGAGGTGAACCGCATTGCGCATCCATTCGTTGTGCGGCTGCGAGGGAATGGCCGAAGTGTATACGCCTTTTTCGGCCACGGATTTACTGATGAAGGACCGTGCGGACACGACGACATCATCGGCCACTTCGCTGTGCCCCATAATTCCCGCCTGACCGCCAACCATGACCCGCTTGCCCACTTTCGAGCTTCCCGCCATCCCCGCAAAGGCCGCCATCGCCGTGTGTTCGCCGACATGGCAGTTGTGCGCAATCTGAATCAGATTGTCCAGCTTGACGCCGTCATGAATGACAGTGTCATCGAGCGCGCCACGGTCGATGGTCGTATTCGCGCCCACTTCGACGTCGTCGCCAAGTATAGCGCGTCCTATTTGGGGAATTTTTTCCCAGCTGCCATCATTGCGGCGCGCAAAACCGAATCCGTCGCTACCGATTACACAACCCGCATGCAGTATGCATCGGGCACCGATGATGCTATTGGCATAAATCGTCACGCGCGCATGCAACACGCTTTTGGCGCCCACGGAAACACCCGCCTCAACGACACAGCCCGGTCCAATGACGGCATCATCAGCGATTGAGCAATTCTCCCCGATGTATGCGAGCGGACCGACGCTGACCGATTTAGGCAGGGAAGAAAGGACAATTGATGACGAATGAATACCCGGTGCAGCAACTGCCGGTGGATTCAGAAGCTGAGCAAGTTGCGCGAAATACAGGTAGGGGTCCCCAGCAACGATGCGCGTTCCGGCAAAATCATTCGCCAGGCTTTTCGGCAGGATGACGGCTTGCGCGTGCGTACCGACTAAATCTTTCCGGTACTTGGCGTGCGAAACAAAACCGATCTCTCCTTTGCCTGCGCGCGCAAGCGGCGCAATTTGCGTGATTAACGCGTCGCCATCGCCAAGGTATTCCCCTCCAAGGCGCTCGACAATCTCATTAATGCGATATGCCAATTTTGGTTCTCACTTGGCTGGCAGATCAGCGAGTGCTTTGATAACTTTGTCCGTAATGTCGATGCGTGGGCTGAAATAGACGGCTTCCTGCACGATCAAATCAAATTTCTCTGCTTCAGCGACCTGCCGGATGGTTTTATTCGCACGATCTAGCACGGCAGCCAATTCCTCATTCTGACGCTGATTGCGGTCTTCGCGATATTCGCGTTGCTTGCGCTGAAACTCGCGGTTAGCGTCGTTGTAGTCGCGTTCTTTCTGCTTGCGTTCCGCATCCGACATCATCACGGAGTTTTTGTCCAGGCTGTCTTGAAGCGCTTGCAACTGTTTCGAGGTGCGTTGTAGTTCCTGATCGCGTTTCTCGAATTCCTTTTCCAGTTTCTTTTGCGCCCGCATCGCAGGCGCCGATTCGCGCATTACGCGATCGGCATTGACGAAACCAATTCTGAATTCGTCTTGCGACATGGCCGGCGCAACCAGGCAAACGGCCAGAAGGAGGGAAACGATAGCATTGCGCACGTGTTTGCTCCTAGAAAACGGAACCAATCTGGAACTGGAATATCTGCGTCTTGTCGTCTGGTTTGTTGTTCAAGGGATGAGCAACACTGAACTTCAATGGTCCGATCGGCGAAGTCCAGCTCATTGCGACGCCGGTACTCCAGCGCATATCCGAAAGATTCAGTTTCTCATCCTGGCCCCAAACCTGGCCCCCATCCACAAACAAACTCAAACGCAGGCTGCGATCTTTTTCCTTCAAGCCAGGAAAAGGGAACAGCAGTTCGGCATTGGTAACGATACGCCGATTGCCACCCAATGCGTCAGTCGTCACATTGCCAGTGCTGTCGAGTACTTTGGGACCGAGCGAACTGTCGTCATAACCGCGCACCGATCCTATGCCGCCTGCAAAGTAATTCTTGAAAAACGGTAGTGGCCTGCCGCCATATCCATGGGCGTAGCCGAAATCTCCATTCAACATGAGCGTGAATGTTTTATCGAGCGCAAAGAAGCGCTGGTACTCATAGCCCGCTCGCCAATAGCGCAAGTCGCCTGGCGGTATCGATAGGTCACCGGAGACACGTTGATAAGTGCCCGTGGTCGGGTAAATCAGGCTATCCCGCTTGTCTCGCGCCCAACCCACCGTCGTCAACAAGGACGTTGTCGCCGCGCCGAATTGATTGACGAAGTCTGTGTATTGCTGCGGCGAATTATCGAACGTTACGATGTTGGTGCGGTCAGCCGACAGGCCGAAGTTGACAGTGTCATCTTCAGCGATAGGCACACCAAAACGTACACCGCCGCCATCCGAAGTCGATTTATAAGGACCCACCGACAAACTGCTGTTGTCGGTAGTGCGGTGATAAGCGTCGAAGCCTCGGCTAACACCGTCGGGCGTGTAATACGGGTTCGTGTAGGACAGCGCCAATGTCTTGGCGGTCCTGGCGGTGCTAACCGACAGCGACAAGGCGTTACCTGAACCGAAAAGATTGTTCTGCGAAATGGAGCCGCTCAAGACAACCTTGTCCACTTGCGAATAACCCAGGCCGACGGTCAAATTGCCCGTCGGACGTTCTTTCAGGCCCACGTTGAGGTCCACCTGATCGGTAGCGCCTTCGACAGGTTTGGTGTCGATATTGACTTCATCGAAAAAGCCCGTGCGATCCAGTCTCGTTTTGGAACGCTCGACCTGCTCGCGATCGAACCATGCGCCTTCCATCTGCCGCATTTCACGGCGCACCACTTGGTCGTCGCTTTTGTTGTTGCCGCTGATATTTATGCGATTTACATAAGCACGGCGGCCCGGATCGATGAAGAAAGTCAGCGCAACTTCGCGCTTCGCTTGATCGACTTCGGGTGAAGCATTCACGTTGGCGAACGCATACCCATCGTTCCCTAGGCGATCCGTCAGCGCCTTGCTGGTGTCATTGAGACGTTCGCGCGAGAAAATTTCTCCAGGCTTGATTTCGACCAGCTTGCGCAATTCGGTCTCGGGCACCAATAAATCGCCGGCCAATTTGACGGAAGACACTTTGTATTGCGCACCTTCATTGATGGCAATCGTGATGTATACGTCTTTACGATCCGGCGTGATTGAAACCTGGGTGGAATCGATGTTGAAATCCACGTAACCGCGATTCAGGTAATACGATTTTATTTCTTCCAGATCGCCGAGTAACTTGGGTTTGGAATAACGATCGTTCTTGTTCCACCACGAAAACCAACCAGTGCTTTCGAGCGACATCAAATCCAGTAACTGGCCTTCCTTGAATGATTTCGCACCAATGATTTTTATATTCTTGATCCGCGCTTCCGAGCCTTCATCGATTTCGAAATTGATCGCCACACGATTGCGCTCCAACGGCGACACGGTAGTCTTGACGCGCACGCCGTAATAACTCTTGGTCAAATAGAGACGCTTGATCTCCTGTTCCGCCTTGTCGAGCAGCGACCGATCGAAAGTGCGCGATTCAGCGATCCCCGCATCTTTCAAACCCTTGGTCAGGTCGTCGGTTTTTATTTCCGAGTTACCCGAAAACGAAAGCTGTGCAATCGCCGGACGCTCTTCGACGATGACGACCAATACGTCTTTGTCCGACTCGATGCGCACATCCTTGAAAAAGCCGGTGGCATAGAGCGACTTGATGGCTTGCACCACTTTGTCGTCGCTGACCGTGTCGCCAATCTTGATTGGCAGGTAGTTGAATACTGTCCCCGCTTCAGTGCGCTGAATACCTTCGACACGGATATCCTTCACCACGAATGGTGTAAGCGCCAAAGCCAACGGTGAAAAGATCGAAAGTATTGCGGCAGAGATATATCTTATTTTCATTCAGGTCAGCCGAAAACGACGCGGTTGATGTCATTAAAAAATGCAATTAGCATAAGAGAGGCGAGAACCGCAACCCCTGCCCTCTGCCCGAGTTCCAGAACCCGCTCGGACAATGGCTTTCCCCGGATAGCTTCGATCGCATAATACAGTAAGTGCCCGCCATCAAGGACTGGTACTGGTAATAGGTTCAACACCCCGAGGCTGATGCTGATCAAAGCGAGAAACCGCAGATAGGCATCCAGTCCGGCCGCGGCAGTTTGCCCGGCGTAATCGGCGATGGTCACTGGTCCGCTGATATTGCGTACCGATACCTGTCCACTGAGCATCTTGGCCATCACCTTCAAACTAAAGGTAGTGGTGTGCCAAGTCAGGACACTCGCGCGCCAAAGCGCTTCGATTGGTGCATAGCGCACAATGGTCGTATCCTGCAATAACGCATCCGGATCCTGTCTGGCAGCGACACCCAGGCGGCCACGACGGCTTTCGCCTTGGCCCACCGCTTCGGGCGTAGCATGAAGCGTTAGCAGTTGCTCGCCGCGCTTCACCTCCAGATCGATATTTTGAGCTGGATGCTTGGCGACGGCATCGGCAAATTCGCGAAATTGACTGACTGCCGCACCATTCACTCCGACGATGCGATCGCCTGCTCGCAAGCCTGCGCGCGCGCCTGCGCTACCGGGCGTCACGGCATCGAGCACGGGCGGTAAGTCGGGTGTCGGCATATTCAAGCCGATCTGATGCAGCGGATCGGGCGCGCGATCATCGATCACGATGCTGGATAGATCCAACATGCTGCGGCGAATTCCACCGTTTGGCGCAGCGGACACAACTTCGACTGTGTCGCGGTCCACACCGCGATCCACGATGATCCAGCGTATGTCGGCCCAAGATTCGACTGTCTCGCCACCAATGCGCCGAATCGTTTCGCCCGCCACAAGCCCCGCGCGTTCGGCAGAAGAGCCCGGCGTCACCGCGCCCAACACCGGCAACAATTCACGACTTCCAGCCATGAATAAACAGCAATACAACAGAATAGCCAGCAGCAAATTGGCAACTGGCCCGGCGGTTACGACGATGGCGCGCTTCCACAATGGCTGGGTGTTGAAAGCGCGATACCGCTCGTTCTCCGGTACCGGCCCTTCGGATTCATCCAGCATTTTTACGTAGCCGCCAAGCGGAAACATTCCGATGGCCCATTCCGTTTGATCGCGTCCCCATTTGCGCGCCACCAGCGTCCGACCAAAGCCAAGCGAGAAGCGCAATACCTTGATGCCACACAAGCGCGCGGCAAGGTAGTGACCATATTCATGCACGGCAATCAACACCGCCAGCGCAAGCAGAAAAGACCATATGTAATGTAGGAAATTCATGATCAGCTCTCAGCAAGAAGTTCAAGCAACGGCGCTAATCGCTTCGCGCGCTAGATATCGCGCGCGCTTGTCAGCGTCCACCGCATCGCCAAGATCAATCATATGCGACACGGGCGAGCGATCAAGCACGTTCCCGACGACCTGCGCGATTTGATCGAACCGCAGGTGGCCAGCGAGAAATGCGGCTACCGCTTCTTCATTCGCCGCATTGAGGCTGGCAGGCGCGTTGCCGCCGGCATGCAAAGCTTGATAAGCCACTTTCAAGCACGGAAAGCGCTCAAGATCCGGCTCCTCGAAACTCAAGCGACCTATCTTGGCAAGGTCAAGTCCAGTAACGCCCGACTCGATTCGCTCGGGATAGGACAACGCATGGGCAATGGGAGTTCGCATGTCCGGATTGCCGAGCTGCGCCATCACCGAACCATCGACGTATTCCACCATCGAATGAATCACGCTCTCCGGATGGATCAATACCGCCACGCGCGCTGGCGTCGCACCGAACAGATAGCATGCTTCGATGACCTCGAGCCCCTTGTTCATCATCGTTGCGGAATCTACCGAAATCTTGCGGCCCATTACCCAATTGGGATGGGCACACGCCTGGTCGGGCGTCATCGCGCGCAAATCTTCCAAAGGCGTACAGCGGAACGGACCGCCTGATGCAGTCAGAATAATGCGTCGCACGCCGCATGTTTGCAGACCATAGTCGAAACCTGCAGGAAGC
>DASUGV010000030.1:0-6559 GCA_036273835.1 Rhodocyclaceae bacterium | reverse complement strand
CTCGAGCTTGCGCAGCATGCCGGCGTTGAGCGCTTTGAATTCCGCATAACCTAACGCTTCCTTCTGCGCTTCCAACAGTTCGATGAAGCGCGACATGTGTGTGCCCTTCGTAGCGGCGGCCAGCCCCACGGTCATCGATAGCGTCGCAATCGTAGACTGGATATTTTTGTCCGACTTGATTTGAACCGGATAGCGCACGCCTTTTATGCCAACAGCATCGATATGCAATTGACGCTCGTCCGGTGACGATTGAACGTCGACAAGGGGGGAGAATTTTTCGGGGGCATTCATATCGATCCTCTCTGTACGACGGACTTCGCTTCGCGCCGTTTATGAAATAGCAATTGAAATGGGCTATCTGGGTCGTTGTGGTAGCCCAGTTAAGACATTAGATGAAGCAACGGGGTGCGGCGTTCCTGACAGAATTTCTTGCCTGTTCCGCAAATATCCATGGGGTTTCGTTACAAAGATGTGTTCTTCGTGGCGCCCAAATTGACATGTTTTTGAGCGCTAGCTCAAGACTTGCTTGGGCGCGCCGATAGCGCATGATGGCCATCGTAAGTCACCTTGTGCAACGCTGCGCATTAAGCGATGGCCGATGATTTGTAAACCTCAGCGTCTTCACTGAATTCTTAAGTAACCCCGTCTTTCAAGCGATCTCTCAATGAACAAGTTTCTTCCCCGAAAACAATGGCAATACATCGCGATAGGCGTTGTATTGCTCCTGGCAGGATTGGGCATCATTTTCCGTGACACGCTTTTCCACACAGCTGCGCCGCCCGCAACGCTCAACGTCATGCTGCAGCAGATTCGCAGCGAACCTGCGAAATGGAAGGCAACCGAGCGAGATGTTTCCGTTCTCGTGCAAGACATGCAGAAAAACAACGTGGCTGGTGCGGCGCTCGCGCCTTCGGGAATTTTCGTCACCGCCAAAGATGGCGGCCGATACTTTGTCGCCGATAACGCGGGACGTTTGTCGTCGCTGATACTCACCGCCTACCATCAAGGCAAGACGGATGCATTCCCGCTAACTGTGCTCGATGAAGATATCGGCACGTCCTTCGATTGGCGCGCAGACCTTGGTCTCCTGCTGAGCGCGGCCTTGCTCGCGGTTGTCGGCATACAAGGCTTCCGCATGTCCAGCGGTGGATTCAAGTTCGCCAAGAGCGAATCGCGTGTGACATTTGCCGATGTCATAGGTGCCGCGGAGGCCAAAGCAGCGCTTCTCGATATCATGGCCTACTTCAAAGATGGCAAGGGCTTTATCGCACTGGGTGCGAGAGCGCCGAAGGGCGTGCTGCTGTCGGGGCCGCCGGGCACCGGTAAGACGCAACTTGCCAAAGCGTTGGCGGGTGAGTGCAACGTGAACTTCATCGCGGCGACTGGCGGCGACTTCACCGCAATGTTCCTTGGCATAGGATCCATGCGCGTAAAATCGCTGTTCCGAAAGGCACGCAAAAACGCGCCATGCATTGTGTTCATCGACGAGATCGATGGCATCGGGCGCCGCACGACGACCGACAATGGAGGTCCCGCGGAAGCGGAAAGCAATCGCATCATCAATCAAATTCTGGCGGAAATCGATGGCTTCAGTTCCGCCAGCGGCGTCATCGTCATCGGGGCAACCAATTTTCCCGATGCGGTTGATCCTGCGCTGCTGCGCGAAGGCCGTTTCGATCGCAAAATCAAAATAACGCTACCTGATGTGACAGACCGGGAAGCGCTGTTCCGTCTTTATGCCAAAAAGGTAAAGACGTCCGACGACTTGGTCTATGCGCAGCTTGCGCGGCTTACTACCGGCCTCACACCGGCTGCGATCGCCTATGTGGTCAATCACGCAGCTTTGATCACTGCGCGCAGCCGGCAAACAGAAATAACGATGGCTCATTTTGTCGAAGCCATCGAAGTATGCAGAATCGGCGAACTGAATGTTGCGGGATCGGCGCTCACCGAAGCGGAACGCGAACGCATCGCCGTGCACGAAGCGGGGCATGCCATCATGGCACAGGTGCTCAATGTCGGGCGCGTCGAAAAAGTCACCATTTTGTCGCGTGGCGGCGCACTGGGTGTCACCCTGGTGACGCAAACACAGGACAAACATCTTCATCTGAAATCGGAACTGGAGAACCGCATTCAAATGTTGTTAGGTGGGCGCGCGGCGGAACTCATTACCTATAACGACGCTTCCAGCGGTGCATCGAGCGATCTGAAGGAAGCATCCAGGCTCGCGCTATCGATGGTGGCCACACTGGGACTGGGCGACAACGGCACGCTCTTCAATCTCGAAGCGCTCGATGCAACAGGCATGAAACCCGATACCACGCAAGTGGTCTCCGAAGCCGAAGCCGTGCTGACCTCGCAGAATCAGCGCTGCCTGGCAACGCTTCGCGATTTGAGCGGCGCGTTGAAAGAAATTACGGCGCAGTTATTGGAGCGCGAGACCATCGAAGGCGATGACGTTGCGCGCGCTGTCGCGGTTGCGCGCGACGCTCATGAAAAACGACACGTCGAGAAGCGCCGCACCGACAGTCCGATGCGTGAAGCACTGCCGCCATTTCTCAGAACATCGGTCACAGAGGCCGGACGTGATCTTGCGGAGCAAGCATACGCGCAGCGGTAGCTATACGAGCAAAACGCAGGTAATGTCATTTAGACTGTTGGCATATTTTTCCGCAACGATGGACAGTCCTTTTATTCTTCTGAAATTCCGGAGAATGTGGACAGGCTCATAGGTTTTTAGCATATATTCTCCCGGCTTCACTTTTAACCGGGGAGATGAAGATGTTCTTTCGTAAGTTGACCTGCTTCGTTCCACTTTTCCTAGCGATTACCGTTGGCCTCAGCGGCCCCGTGAACGCTCAAAGCGCAATCAATCCAGCGGCCTCGATCACAGCAGGGACTGGCAAGAATCACCTGGCGCCAGACGTTGAAACTGCGATGAAAGCTTTCCCCCACGCACATGTCGATGCGATGAGCAGAGTGGGGCTTCCGACTTTCATTCACGGCGAGATTCATCATTTGAACAAAACAGGTGCCGCTATAAAGGACAGCGACCTTTTGCCCGCGCTCCAAAAAATCACGCCAGCATTTCGGATGAAGACGACCGATCTGCAATTGGAATCGCTCACGACGGACAAGCTTGGTTTTACGCATGTCAAGTACAGGCAAATAAAAAATGGATTGCCGGTCGTGGGCGCCCGGTTGAGCATTCACGTCGACAATGCCGGTCTGGTTTATGCCGTTGCCGGCAATGCGCGCAACGGCGAGAACCTATTGACGACCGGACTCGTTGCACCAGTCGATGCGATCGCGAAAGCGCGTGGGTTGCGGCGCGATGCAAAAAAATTGAATCCCTCGAAGTCGCGTCTCGTTTACGTTATTTCGACGCGCGACGAATCGATGCATTTGTCGCATGAAGTCGAAGTGTCGGGTACCGCTGCTGACGGCACACCGATTCTCGAGCTGGTGTATGTGGATGCAATGAATGGCGAAGTGGTCGATGTACACAGCAAAGTGTACAGCGCCAAATACCGGATCGTTTACGATTATTCCGATCCCTTCAATCCTGCCCTGGCGGGTACCGAAGATCAGCCTCCGGGCGGGGGCGAAGCAAAAGTCAACTATGACTATCTTGGGAATGTGTACGACTACTATGAATCTGTATTTGGTAGGGATTCTTATGACGGGCAAGGCTCGCACCTAGTGAGCGTAGTGAACTATGAAGATCCTTACGGTGGAGGGAACAACGCTATTTCATTCTGGTCGGGTGGCGCGTATTTTGGCGACGGTGGTTCGATAAACAATATACCTACCGGAAATATGGCAAATGCATTGGACGTGACTGCGCACGAAATTACGCACGGGGTCACCGCGAGCACTTCCCAGTTGATCTACGCCAATGAGCCGGGCGCGCTCAACGAAGGCATGTCGGATATCATGGGCGCATCCTGCGCAGCGTGGGTGCGAAACGCCCCGCAAGAGGGCGACGCTGACATGTGGAAATTCGGTAAGGATGTCTTCGCACAAACCGCGCCAGGCAACGCTATTCGCTACATGGACAATCCCACGGCAGATGGCATATCCCGCGATTTCTATCCCGACAGAATCGTGAATGGAGATGGCCACTACAACAGCGGCATTGCGAACCTCGCCTACAAGCTGCTCGTGTCGGGCGGCGTGCATCCACGAGCGGGCCAATCGACACCGAACGGCACCATCCCTTTCATATATGTTAATGGCATAGGCCGGTCGAAGGCTGAGCAGATTTTCTATCGGGCCAATACGGTTTATCTCGGACCCGGATCGCAATTCATCGATGCGCGACAAGCGACGGCCCAGGCCGCTCTCGATTTGTATGGCAGCAACGAGGCTGCCTCTGTAAATCAAGCTTGGGATGCGGTCGGGGTCGGTGGTCCGTCGCCTGGCAATAGCAACTTGATAAACATTTCGACCCGTGCCTACGTCGGAACCGATGCCAATGTCCTAATCGCGGGTTTCATCCTCGGAGGCGGAGGTTCGTCCAAACCCATGCTTGTGCGAGCGGTCGGGCCTGGGCTGACCCAATATGGCGTGCCAGGTGTTCTCGCCGATCCGAGGCTTGATCTCGTCTCCGGCGGCACAACGATTGCATCGAACGACGATTGGTGGGATGCGCCGGGTGCAAATACGACGATGATGGTTACGAGCAACGTTGGCGCATTTGCTCTGGAAAATCCGGGCAAGGATGCGGCGATTGCGCCAACGCTCGGTAACGGGGCTTATACGGCTGTCATAAGCGGTGCCGATTCGGGGACCGGGGTTGCATTGGTCGAAGTCTATGATAGCGACGCGAATAATCCTAATCACTTGGTCAACATTTCGAGCCGGGCGTACGTTGGAACCGGCAACAACGTAATGATTGCAGGTTTCATCATATCGGGTACCGGCAACAAGACGCTGTTGATTCGAGGCATCGGACCGCAACTGTCCGCGTACGGCGTTCCTGGCGTACTGCAGAATCCGAAGCTTCAGCTTTTTTCCGGCGGAACGGTGATCGGCCAAAACGATGATTGGAGCACCGCCATCAACGTCAATGGGACCGTGCTGGGCGATCAATCGGGAGCCATCTCCGCCGCTACGGCAAGAGCGGGCGCGTTCGCCTTGCCCAATGGCAGTGCGGATTCGGTCCTGCTCGTATCGCTTCCGCCCGGTGCCTACACGGCAATCATGTCCGGCGTGGGCGACACCACCGGAGTCGGATTGATCGAAGTGTACGAAGTGAACTGACCAATCCCACGTCATTCCCGCTTTCGCGGGAATGACGAATAAAAAGCTGGCCTGATGCCGTTATTGTTTTTCAAAACCTTCCAACTGATTTCTCCATGATCAGATATATGCCGTTGGCAATATTTGAAGAGTTGCCAACGGCATACTTACATCGCTTGATCGGAAGTCCACAAATACTGCGCGGCGTAGGCGCGCCATGGCCGCCATGCGTCGGCACGCTCGAGAAGTTCGGATGTCGAATACTCGCGTCCCTCTCGACGCGCCATCGCGCGCAGCAAACCGAGATCGGCGGCTGGGAATGCATCTGGCTCGCGCAGTTGGCGTAGCGCGATGTACTGCGCGGTCCATTCGCCGATACCGCGAATCGATCTCAGCCTCAGGATGGCGTCTTCCAGATCGCCGGTCGCGTCGAAGAGATGTGGATCGGCTACGGCAGCCGCAGCCACGGCCGAGAGCGTCGCGGCGCGGCTGCGCGGCATGCCGAGAGTGTTGAGGTCCGCTTTCGCCAACGCTTTGGGCAGCGGAAAAGCATGTGTCAATTTTTCCAGAGGCGTCGCCAACGGTTTGCCATAAGCGGCGACGAGGCGTCCGGCCAATCGCGCTGCAGCCGCGACGCTGATCTGCTGTCCCAGCACGGCTCGGATCGCCAATTCGAAACCGTCCCATGTGCCGGGCACACGCAAGCCAGGGCGTTTCTTTATCAGTGGAGCAAGCACTGGATCGCTCGCCAGATGCGCGGAGATAGCAGCCGTATCGGCAGAGAGATCGAATACGCGCCGCAAGCGCGCAATGATCACCGGCAAAGCCGACAGCTTAGGAAACTGCACCGTCGCGCGCAGCGCATTCTCAGAAGTAGGCTGGACCGCAATCGTGCCTTGTATGCCATCCAATTGCACCGATCGCATATAACGGTCCGCGACGACGAGCTCGATGCCGGGAATGGCGCGGCGACGCAGAAACTCCAGCATCGCCGGCCAATCGTAGGGCGGCTGATAGCGCAAGAGCAGATCGATCTCGCCTTGCGATCCGGCCGAAATGTCCGGCTTGATCTCGCGACGCAATGCGCCTGGTGCGCGGCCGAACAGCGCGAGGAAAGCTTCGTTGAAGCGTCGGATGCTGCCGAAGCCCGAGGCGAAAGCGATCTCGGCCATCGGCAGATGTGTTTCGTGGATCAGTTGCTTGGCAAGATGAATGCGGCGCGTTTGCGCGACGGCGACCGGCGACGCGCCGAGATGCTGTTGGAATAATCGCCGCAGTTGCCTCTCTCCCAAGCCTAGACGGTCGGCCAGCGCAT
>DASUGV010000029.1:0-5418 GCA_036273835.1 Rhodocyclaceae bacterium | reverse complement strand
CAAGGGAACGGACAGGCAGCCGCGCCACCGGGAACGCAAGCGAATGCGCAGACTGGAGCTCAAGGGCTCACGTCGGCGCCGGTATCTGCACCATCGCCCCCCCTTTCATCGTCCAGCGCGCCGCTGGCAACGCTGCCTGCTCTGCAGTGCCCGATCTGCCAAACGTGCCAATTGTGTCCTCCCGTCAAGCCGGAGCCTCCGCCCGCTCCGCCATACAGCCGTGCAGAGTGGCCGCAGTTGCCCGGCTGGGCGCAAGACGATGTGTCGCAGATGTGGTCAGGTTTTCTTGCATCGTGTCGTGCCATGCGGCAACCTAATATGCAATTAGCATGGATTTCGGTATGCGAAGCGGCGCGTGGTCTGGGCGACAAGCCGGACAATATGGTGATCCGCACATTCATGGAGAGCCAGTTGCAACCCTGGCAGCTGACCAATACTGATGGCAGCAGCGAAGGTCTTATCACAGGTTATTACGAGCCTCTCATCAAGGGTAGCCGCATACACACCAAGAAATTCAACGTGCCCGTTTTTGGCGTGCCGGACGATCTGATCGTTGTCGATTTGGGCGATCTCTATCCCGACTTAAAAAACATGCGGCTGCGTGGGCGCATCGACGGTCGCAAGCTGGTGCCTTACTTTTCGCGTGCCGACATCGAAAAGCAATTCGAAAAACAGGATGACGGATTGGGCAAGGCCTTCCCGGCAAAAGTGTTGTTATGGACCGACGATCCTGTCGAGTTTTTCTTTCTGCAAATCCAGGGCTCGGGGCAGGTGGATCTGACGGACGGCTCGCGTATTCGGATTGCATATGCCGACCAGAACGGCTATCCATTCACTTCCGTCGGGCGCTGGTTGATACAGAAAGGCGAGATGAAGCTGGAGCAAGCCAGCATGCAAGGCATCCAGGCGTGGGCCAAAGCGAATCCGGAACGGCTGTCGGAAATGCTCAATGTCAATCCCAGCTACGTGTTCTTTCGCGAAGAGCCCGCTACGACTGATGGCCCGAAAGGCGCGCTCGGTGTGCCACTCACAGCGGGGCGCTCGATTGCGATCGACACCAAAAGCGTGCCGCTTGGCGCGCCGGTATTTCTCTCGCTTACGCTGCTCGATGGCAGACTCATCAATCGTTTGGTGATGGCGCAGGATACGGGCGGCGCCATTCGCGGACGGGTGCGTGCCGATCTGTTTTGGGGCTTCGGCGACAAAGCAGGTGCGCAGGCCGGCGGCATGCGCCAGCAGGGGCATATGTGGGTGCTGTGGCCGAAAGGCAGCGTGCCGCCCGGCGCGCTATCAGCGATGTAGAAACATTCCTTTAAGCATTGGTTTTAACATCCGATAAACATTTGCTACCTCGACGCTGGAAGATGCGTGAGTTATGGCTTCATGTATTTACAGAGTCTTCGCCGACATATGAATGACCACATACACATCATTCGCCCGCCCCTGTTTCTTGCGTGCGCGATTGCTATGTTTACCGCCAATGCGGCGGCCACAACTTATTACGAAGCGCCCGCTTTGGCCCATGACGTCAAGGCAGGCAAACTGCCCTCGGTGAGTCAGCGTTTGCCTGAAAAGCCCGAGATACTTAGCACAGACAGCATTGGACACTATGGTGGCGTCATACGCGCTGCATTGCGCGGCAGCGGCGACGCCGATGCCGTTTTGCGCATGATCAATCCGCAAGGACTGGTGCGCTGGAAGAAGGATTTTTCGGCTGTGGAACCCAATGTGGCCGAAAGCTGGACGCTGAGTCCGGATGCCAAGGAGTACACATTTACCTTGCGCAAGGGTATGAGATGGTCGGACGGCGAACCCTTTGATGCGGATGACATATTGTTCGCGATGAACGACCTGTTTGCGAACAGCCAGTTCTTTCCCATACCGCCGGATCGTTATACCGCCGATGGAAAATTGGCTGAAGTTGAGAAGATCGGTCAATACAAAGTCAAATTCAAGTTTTCCAAGCCCTATCTTACGTTTATCGAACAGTTGGCCACTCCGCTTGGTCAGGCTGCGGTGATGTATCCAAAGCACTATTGCGAGAAATTCCATCCCAAGTACAACGCGAAACTCGATGATGAGTTGAAAACTACCGGGCTGCGCGATTGGGTGGCGCTGATGGGTTCCAAATGTGGATCCGTCGATGCTGCCAGCCGTTGGGGCAATCCCGACAAGCCCACGCTTGACCCCTGGGTGATCGCCGATCCGTACTCGGCAAGTTCAATCCATGTGACGCTGACGCGCAATCCGTATTTCTGGCAAGTGGATGCCGCCGGGAACCAGTTGCCATATATCGACAGCATATATTTCGACGTCATATCCAACGTGGATACGATCTTGTTGACCGCCTTAAGCGGACAGCTCGATTTGCAAATACTGCATATTTCCAGCATTCGCAATAAATCTGTTTTGGCGGAGGGCGCCGCTAAGGGTGGCTACAAGCTTATGTCCTTGCAGGATATGAATGCCACTGCCATTGCCGTCTTCATCAACCAGAGCACGCAGAACGAAAAATTGCGCCCGTTGTTTCGCGACAAGAACTTTCGTATTGCATTGTCGCTGGCGATGGACCGCAAGGAGATCAATGACCTCGTATTCCTGGGACAGGGAGAGCCGTGGCAGATAGGGCCGGCGCGTGCCAGCAAGTTCTACAACGAAAAGCTCGCCAAGCAATATACGCAATACGATTTGAAGGAAGCTAACGCCTTGCTCGACAAACTCGGGCTGACCCAGCGCGACAGCGACGGCTTTCGCTTGTACCCGAGCGGCGGTCGTGTCGCGATGAATGTAATCGTTAATCTGGCTAATAGCTACCAGATCGATATGCTCGAATTGTTGCGCAAGCAATATGCCAAGGCCGGTCTTGATCTGCTCGTTCAACCCGCCGAGAGCAAGCTTTACTACAAGCGCGGCAACAATAACGACTATGACCTGAGTGTCGATAGCCTGCCTGGCGGCTATGGCACCGAATTGACTCCGCGCGGTTACCTGGCGCTGAACACTGTTGAGTCGCGGCAAAGCCTGCCGTGGGTGCGATGGCGCGAAACCGGTGGCAAGCAGGGGGAAGAACCTCCTGAAAGCATGAAGAAGCGCATCGTGCTGTATGACGAATGGAAGGACGCGAAAACGGAGCAGGAAGCCGATCCGCTGTTCAGACAAATTCTTGCCATTGCTGCGGATGACCTGGAAGTGCTAGGGACAGTAAGGCCGCCGCCTCAGATCGGCATTCGCAGCACCAAGCTCATGAATACCTACGACAACATGGTTTGGGGATACGCCTATGCCGCGCCGGGCCCGTCGCTGCTGCAGCAGTATTACTACGCAAAATGAGCAATCGTGGTTCAGAGTTATTACTTTTCCACTCGGTTGACCGAGCTAGCGCCCTCAAGTCGTATTCAATCTCAAAATTGGCGCACAGCGTAACAACTGTGCCGTTCTCGTAGATATCAAAACGCTTCTTATCTTGACTTCTTCCTCATTTGTCAGGCAAATTGTTATTTGATCGGACAACTTTTGTCCTTGCTGACAACAGAACTTTGGGGAGAGAGTCCAATGCGTAATACGCAGTTTGCTGGCAAAGCCATGGGGATCGTTAGTGCCATCATGTTCGCTGCTTGCCTGGTCGGCGTGCCCGCGGTCAGTACCGCCGCAACGTTTCATGAGGCGCCTGCACTGGCGCAGCAAGTCAAAGAAGGCAAGCTGCCCGCGGTGAGCCAGCGCTTGCCGGAAAGGCCGGAAGTTCTCAAGGAGAACTCTATCGGTCATTATGGCGGCGTCATACGTTCCGCTTTGCGCGGCAACGGCGACGGCAACGCGATCTTACGCATGATCAGTCCGCAAGGACTGGTGCGCTGGAAGAAGGATTTCTCCGGTGTAGAACCCAATGTCGCCGAGAGCTGGACGCTGAGTCCTGATGCCAAGGAATATACGTTCACTTTGCGCAAAGGTATGAGGTGGTCGGACGGCGCGCCGTTCGATGCCGATGACATCTTATTTGCCGTGAATGATTTAATTGGCAACAAGCAATTCTTTACTTCTCCTCCAAGCCGCTACACGACCGACAACAAGTTGATGGAGGTCGAGAAACTCGATCAATACAAAGTCAAATTCAAATTCACGCAGCCCTATCGTACTTTCATCGAGGAACTCGCCGCGCCGCTGGGACAGCATCCGGTGATGTATCCAAAGCACTATTGCGAGAAATTTCATCCCAAGTACAACCCTAAGATCGACGACGAACTGAAAGCGGCACGCCTGCAGGATTGGGGCTCGCTGATGCGCGCCAAATGTGGCGATATCGAAATCTCCAGCCGCTGGAGTAATCCCGACAAGCCGACGCTCGATCCGTGGATCATCGCCGATCCTTACACTGGCAGCGCGACGCGCGTAACGCTGAATCGCAATCCGTATTTCTGGCAAGTGGACGCTGCGGGCAATCAGTTGCCATATGTCGATAGCATACATTTCGCTGTCATATCCGATGTCGAGACGATCGTGCTGACCGCCGTTAGCGGACAACTCGACATGCAGATCCGGCATATCTCTGTGATTCAGAACCGCCCGGTGCTGGCGGAAAATGCAGCGAAAGGTGGCTATAAGATCATGTCGCTGCCGGATATCAACGCCACCTCTATTGCGATCTTCATCAATCAAAGCACGAAAAACGACAAGCTGCGCCCTCTGTTCCGCAATAAAGATTTTCGTATTGCCTTATCGCTGGCGATGGATCGAAAAGAAATTAACGACGTCATCTTTCTGAGCCAAGGCGAACCGTGGCAGATCGGACCGGCGCCGGCCAACAAGTTCTATAACGAAAAGCTTGCCAAGCAATACACACAGTACGATCTCAAGGCGGCCAACGCCATTCTCGACAAGCTCGGATTGACCAAACGCGACAGCGATGGCTTCCGCCTGTATCCGAGCGGAGGCCGCATCTCGATGGGGGTGATCGTCAGCCTTGCGACGACTTATCAAATCGACATGCTCGAACTGTTGCGCAAACAATACGCCAAGGCCGGGATCGAACTCGTGATCCAAGCTTCCGAACGCACGCTCTACTACGACCGCGCGAATAGCAACGATTACGATCTGAGCGTGGATAGCTTGGCTGGCGGCTTCGATCCAACCCAGAATCCACGCGGCTACGTTGCTGTGCATCCGCAGGAGTCGCGTCAGAGCCTGTTATGGGTGCGCTGGTACGAAAGCGGCGGCAAACAGGGCGAGGAGCCGCCTCCAAGCATGAAAAAGCGTCTTCAGCTTTATGACGATTGGAAGAACGCCAAAACCGACAAGGAAGCGGATGCGCTGTTCAAACAGATTCTGGCCATCGCCGCCGACGAACTCGAAGTGCTGGGTACCGTCAAGCCACCGGCCGTGACCGGCATTCGCAACGCCAAGCTTATGAACACCTATGACACC
>DASUGV010000028.1:0-14857 GCA_036273835.1 Rhodocyclaceae bacterium | reverse complement strand
TCGCCAGTGCTTACGCGACGGCCAGGCGTGAACTGCTTGCCGTCAAGTCTGCTGTGGCGATTTTCTTGAAGAAGCCGGCGGATTTTTCTATCACCACATCGCGTTGCTGATCGACCGTGATCATGTGATAACTATCGTCCAGCACAACCGTTTCCACCGGCGCCGAGACGCGGCGTTCGATCAAATGGGCATTGCGCAAACTTGCCACATCGTCTTCCCGTGCATGCATGACCAGACAAGGCGTACGCACTCGCGCAAGATTGCGTTGGACATTGCGCGATAGCCTGTAAAACTCGGCCAGCGATGGCCATGGATTACCGGCCAATCCAGCCGCGGCGCTATCACCCGACAACATTCTCTTGGAGATGGAACGCCGCACGCGTTCGTTCTTGATGCCGAACGGAAAAGTTTCGACGAAGGAATTTTTCTTGCCTATGCCCATGCGGTCCAGAATCGGCAACAGGAACGATAAGCGGGCGATGGCCGGAATGCTCCAGCCGTCATAAAAAAACGTTGTGCCGTAGAGGGCCAGCCCGGATACTTTGTCCGGATGCTCGATTGCATACTTGAGGGATAGCACAGCACCCATCGAAAGTCCGCCGACAAAAATCTGATCCGTTTCGCCACGAAGCTTATCGGCTGCCGCTTCCACACTGGCGAACCAGTCTTGCCATCCGGTCGCCAGCAAATCTTTTTCGTCGCCGCAATGTCCAGCAAGCTGGGTGGCCGAGACAGTGAAGCCTGCGCGATGCAGGCCGCGCGCGACGGTTCGCATCTCGTTGGGCGTACCGGTGAGGCCATGAATGAGAAGAACGCCGCACGCGCCGCCGGCAAGAAAAATTTCCGAAGGTAGAATCATGGAGATCGTTGCATCATGGACTGCCCCAAGTCCGGGACTGCACGGCACGCGAAATCGCACGCCCACGATGACAGATGGGAATGGGGCTATGGGATATGGGGCCAATTAAAGGCCGAATATAGGAATAACGCACGGCAATTATTATGTCACGATACCTTCACAATTCTTTCATCGCGCATGCTAGTTCATCGCTCGTGTCCGTTTTCGACCGGACATCGATTGTTGGGCAACGTTCGGCATGAAATCTTCACTCGTCTTTGCGCTGTGGGCATCGAACATCCTGGTCGATTCCGCTGGGCAGCTTGCGTTCAAGGCCGCAGCGATAGAGCCCGGCACTGCTACAGGATTTGCGCACTGGCGCCATATGCTGGCTCGGCCGTGGATATGGATCGGCGTCGGCTGCTTCGTCGTTGAGTTCGTGCTATGGCTGGCTTTTTTGTCTTTGGTTCCCCTCGCTGAGGGCGTGCTGCTCGGCATGATCAGCATCGTTACTGTGATGTTGGGCGGACGTTTATGGTTTGCCGAACACTTCACGCGTTTGCGTCTGATCGGCATCGTATTGATCGTCGCCGGCGTGGCCATTGTGGGCGCCGCATGATGTCGCTGCGTCATTTCTATTTCGTCGGCTTTGTCGTGCTGGTCGCTTTCGACACGCTATCGCAAGTCAGTTTCAAGATGGCCGCGATACACGCTGCGCCATTTGCCATGGAACCCGCATGGTTGTGGCGCGTGATCAGCGCACCGTGGATATATGGCGCTGTCATAGGTTATATCGGCGCGTTCATTACATGGATGACGCTGCTGCGGCATGCGCCGATCGGACCGGCATTCGCCGTTTCGCATCTGGAAGTCATTGGCGTGATGATCATCTCGGTACCGGTTTTTGGCGAGGCCTTGAGTGCCGCTCAATTGATTGGTGCCGCTACCATTATCGCTGGCGTCGTTTGCCTTGCTGTGAGCGAAACGTCCGATGCAGGCTGACGGTCTTCGCGAAATTCCGCCGACTGCGGGTTTGCCGCTGCGCTTGCGCGATCTGTTACCTCCTTGGCAATCGGATTTCGCGCAACAGGCGGCAAAATTTCTGCGCGTCGATGCTGCGGGTCTGGAATGTTCCGGCACGGCCTGTCTGATCGTCATTCTGCGCGCACTGCAAGAACTGAGCGGGCGTCGCACGGTCGTCGTGCCGGCTTATACCTGCCCGCTTGTCGCGCTCGCCATCGCGCATTGCGGACTCCAGTTGCGGCTGTGCGATCTGGCACTCGACAGCTTCGAACTCGATCCGGCAGCACTGGCCGCGGCGTGCGATGACGATACCTTGGCCGTTATTCCGACGCACCTTGCGGGTCGGGTCGCCGATCTCAGCGAAGTGCTGACGATAGCGCATCGGCATAATGCCTTTGTCATCGAAGACGCAGCGCAATGCTTTGGTGCCCGGCGTGACAACGCCAGCGTTGGATTGCAGGGTGACGCCGGATTCTTCAGCTTCGCTGCGGGCAAGGGGCTCAGTCTTTACGAAGGCGGCTTGTGGATCGCCCGTACGCCTGAGATGCGCAAGGCGATTGCGCGCGTCAGCGCGTCGGTCCCCGCCAGTTTCGCCATGGAGATCTACCGCTGTCTGCAACTTGCAGGCTACACGGCGTTTTACCGGCCGCTGCCTTTGCGCTTCGTCTATGGCATGCCACTGCGGCGTGCGCTGCGACGGCGCGATCCGGTGACTGCCGCCGGCGACGATTTTTCCACTCCAATTCCGCTACATCGCGTCGGCGCGTGGCGGCGGGCCGTTGGCAATCGCGCATTGCGGCGCTTGACCGATTTTCAAATCGCATTGGCCGCGCAGGCGAGCGAACGCCTACCGTCTCTCACACGATTGCCTGGCGTGAAAGTCTTCACTGACACCCCCGGCGTGCAAGGCGTGTGGCCGCTGTTTCTGATCCTGATGCCGACGCGTGCGATGCGCGATGCAGCGCTCGATCGGTTGTGGGGCGCGGGAGTGGGCGTCACGAGAATGTTCATACACGCATTGCCCGACTACGCTTACCTGCGCTCTCGGATTTCGCCTGCCGATGTGTATGTGCCAAACGCACACGATTTCGCAGCGCGTGCCATGACAATTTCCAACAGCCTATGGCTGGACGATCAGCGTTTTGCGCGCATCGTGCAAATACTCGAAGAAACGATTTCTCGGTAGCGTCGAGTGGATCAACCTGACACCGCCGCTATGCGGGCTAGTAGTCTGCGATTGACGGTGATCTGTTGTTGTTGCCAGCGAGCGAGCTCTTGCGGCGGAATGCTGGGTTGATCGTCAATCGCGCTGAGCCAGCGCTTCCAGCGCGCCCGATAGCGGTAAATCGAAACTTCGCCCGTGATGTCGCTGCCAATCAAACGTCCATCAAGCGCGTCGATGATTTGTTCGATGTCTTCCAGCGCGAAGCTGCCTTGATCCCAGTTTGTGCGCGCCACGGCTGGATCGAGCACATCCTTGTCGATCGAGAGATAGACCGGCCTATTACTGATGCGTAGCATATCGATGAAATTTCTCATCAACTCGGCGCGGTCTGAAAAGCTCGAAAAGCTGGACGCCAATCCAACCTTGCCGGCCCAGCGCGTGTCGACGCCCACGGTCCAGTAGTGTATGTGATGAGCATAGAGGGGCGACAGATAATTTTCCCACGCATGCCGCCAGCCTACGTCGCCCGAGCTGATTCCCACGACATGCACAGTTCGTACGTTGGGCAGCATTGCAGCATGTCGTACCCAGGAGCCGCAGTGGATGCCAAATGGGAAACGCATGTTATCGGGATGGTTGTCGCATACCACCACATCGAAAGGCTTGCTGCTGGACTGAGGCAAACGTTGAATCAACAGATGGCTGAGATGATGGAAATCGCCGCTGCCCATCAGTACGGGGCCGTATTCATTTGGCATTTTCTCGTTAAGCGTTTTACGCAGCGCGCGCCACGTTGGAAGCCCGCAGCCAAAACGGATTGTCTCTTGCCATTCGCCAAGCGGCAGCACGGTCGCTTCAGCGAGATCACGCAGCGAGCCGTCGAAATCAAGAACCAGTGGTTGTTTCATGGCTTGAATCATTTGCATGCCCATCGAACCACGTGCGATCGCTCTCGAAATATTTGGACATGCGGCGCAATACGAACCTCAAGAATCGATTGCGCACGAAAACGGCATGACGGGTGAAAGTGAAGCGGGCGCCGAGGTACGATTTGATTTCCGGATCGGTCCAACCCGCGACGTAGTTCGTCAGCCCGCGTGCCCGCGCGAAGGTAAGATTCTCCATCCAGCTGACGAAATACAGATTATGTTCGCGTGCTGCCGGATAACGAAAGCCGACATACTTATCGATTAGCATATTGGCATATATGAAACATAGGTTGTAGCCGATGAGATCGTCGTTGCTGTAATAAAGAAATAACTGGCCGTCCAGCGAACTGTCCTGAAACACGGCACGAAAGAACGCGGCGCTCAAGCGATCGAAATGAATCTCGCTCTGCTCGTAGACTTCGAGATAGAGCGCATACAATTCATCGAGCAACGCCGGATCTGACAAGCGTGCGTCGCCTGTGGACAGGGTTTCGATGCGCAGCCGGCTGCGTACGCGTAACTTGCGTCGGATATTCTTGCGGCGAACATAGGACAGGCGGCCGAGATATTCTTCCTCGCTGGCGAAATCGATGGGCACGTAAGCCAACGCCTGGCCTTCGACGATAATGAAGCCGAGGCACTTGCAAGCGGCGAGAAAATCGGTTGCGCGTGCAGTGTCTTGTGACGGAAGCAGCGGCGATTGTTCTGGAATGTCTTTGACGATCATCAGCATGGAGCGCCTGTTCCATGCCTTGAGCATCGAACCGATCAGCGTATCTGCGGATGCGTGGCCAAGCAAGGGAATGTATTCGCTGACGGTGCTGCCAAAGAAGCACGTGCGCCAGCGTAGCAGACGACGCACAAGCGTAGAACCCGGTATGCGCGTAACCACATTTTGTAGCGGTGCATCAGCAGTGCTCAGCAAATCAAATGAGGCAAAGAACCCTGGTACTTCATCCGACATGAAGGCGTGGAACCCTTCGGGTGGATGATTCAAGAAATGGCGGAGCAAACCGGCCGGCTCCAACTGATTGGAATAATTGCTTTGCATAGTCGCAGACGGTTCGACAGTCGCCGTCGCGCTAGTTGCCGGAGCGAGCTGTATCAACATTTCACAGAGCTGTTGTCTTCGTCGAGAAACAGATGCATCGGATTTCGGGCCTACGGAAACGGGACGATGGGACAGTTTGCCACAACCGTCTTCCGCAAAGGTTGTGGACACCTTGCGCCAACATGCTCAAGCGTCCCATGCATGGGACGATAGATTTGCTGTGCATCCACGTCATGGATGGTAGGTGAATTTCTTGACCAGATTCGTTGAGGAGGCGACATGAAAATCAAGACTAATGTTGGTGGAATAGACCGGGTCTTGCGAATTTCATCGGGCGCAACGCTCATCTTTCTTGCCCTGCTGGATATGCTGCCGTGGGGATGGATTGGAATAGCACCATTGCTGAGCGGCTTGTTCGCATTCTGTCCTTTTTACAATATGACAAAAGCAAGCACCCACAAGACGGTATATTGATTGCAGACGTTTTGCGGCTCCACGACTTCTATTCAAACCACTTAAGCTGGGCGCGCAAGCCGACCACGTTTCCTATGATTAGCAGCGCAGGCGATTTTATGCCTGCCTCATTGACCTTCTTGGGCAGGTCGGCGATGGTTCCGGTAATCGTCATTTGGTTGGGTAGGCTCGCATTGCTGATGCATGCTGCTGGCATATTGGCTGCCATGCCTGCGGCCAGTAGTCGGCGGCTGATCTCTGGCAAGGCGCCCAGTCCCATATAAATCACGACGGTTTGACCCGGTCTGGCGAGCGTGGGCCAGTCTAGATCACAGGTGTTGTCTTTCAAGTGACCCGTCACAAATAGGCACGATTGGGCGTGGTCGCGATGCGTAAGCGGAATGCCGGCAAACGCTGCGGCGCCACAAGCAGCCGTGACGCCTGGTACGACTTCAAATGGAATACCGGCTTCCGCTAACTGCGCCGCTTCTTCGCCACCGCGGCCAAAGATGAACGGGTCGCCGCCTTTGAGCCGTACGACTTGTTTGCCTTCACGCGACAGGCGAACCAGCAATTGATTGATATCGCCCTGCGGCAAGGTATGGTGGCCGGCTTCTTTGCCTGCGTAGATGCGTTCCACATCGGGCCTGGCAAGTGCCAATACGGCGTCGCCGACGAGATGATCGTACACCAGTGCGTCGGCCGAGCCGATCAAACGCGCTGCGCGCAGCGTGAGGAGATCGGCATCGCCGGGGCCAGCTCCCACTACATAAACTGTGCCGAGGGAAAGCTTGTTGGAACTGGGATTCTTGGAGCTGCGCGGCATTGCATCGTTTTTTAGACACTGGCCTGCGAGTCTAGCATCCAGTGTGATGAAGGCAACATTACGAAGCCAAACTGGGCGCTATAATGCGTTCATGCTGCATGGCAACAGAATGTTTCGTTTTTCGAATGAGCGTTCTGCGACACTGCGCAAATAAGCCGAGCAATTTTGTTTTTTGTCGGCTCAGTAGAGCAAATTAACAATAGTGATAAACCTCTGTTTTGCGATGAATCGATTGATCGTTGCCGAGCCTTTTTACCGGATTCCAACTATATGCCCATATGGGCAAATTGCCCGCATGGGCAGCGGATTCCGAGGGTTTCGTGAACGACATCACGGCATCATTCGGGGGCATCACGTAAGGTGCGATCCGCAGGTTTTGCAACACGATTTTGCATTCCGTGCCACGAATACTCTTCCCGCAGTCACAAGCGCTTAACTTTGCGTGTAGAGACTTCGGACGCCGTTCATAAGAATTGATTTTCGGGAGCTGCGATGCTCAGGCTGTTCAATCATTATTTTCCGTCCAATGCTGTTTTCCAGGTGCTGATTGATGCCGTTGTCCTATTCATAGCAATCATCCTGTCAGTTGTCGTGACGAGCCAAGGTGTGGCTTCGTTGCAGATTGTGGCGCCCTCCGCATTCTTCTTCGCGGTCGTGATGGTGATACTGAGCAGCGCGCTAGGTGTTTATCGCACGCAGCGCGACAAATCGGTGCTGGATATGCTGGCGCGTGTCGTGCTCGCCGTGCTAATCAGCGTACCTGTGGCCTATGGCATTTTTCATGCATTACCGTGGGGATATATCCAGCACGAGGCACTCGACGGCATCGTTGTAGCCCTGCTTGGCGGCGTATTGTTTGTCCGCGGGCTGACACGTCGCAGTCAGGCGGGATCGATTTGGCATCGGCGCGTACTGGTGATCGGTACTGGACGCGAAGCCGCCGCCGTCGAACATTCGCTGACTTATCCGAAACATCCCGGTCTGTCGATCATCGGCTTCTATCCTGCGCCGGGTGTGGACGAATCACTGGTGCATCCTTCGCGTGTCCTGCCTTCCCGCCGTTCATTGTTGGAAACAGTCCATGACATGGAAGTGGATGAAATCATCGTTGCGGTACGCGAACGCCGCGGCGGCACCTTGCCGTTGTCCGAATTGCTCGATTGCAAACTCGCTGGCGTGAAAGTGCTCGATCTATCCTGCTTCTTTGAACGAGTACGTGGTCAGGTGCGCGTGGATTCGTTGCGAGCAAGCTGGTTGATTTACGGCGAAGGTTTCCGTCAAGGCTGGACGCGCACACTCGTCAAGCGGGTATTCGATATTTCCGCTGCACTGGTGTTGTTGACGCTGGCGGTGCCGATCATGTTGCTGACCGTACTCGCCATTGCATTGGAAGACGGACTGCCTGTGCTGTATACCCAAGAGCGCGTTGGACAGGGTGGCCGCATATTCAAAGTAACCAAATTCCGCAGCATGCGCCGCGATGCGGAAAAGGACGGCAAACCGCGCTGGGCGACGTCGAATGACAACCGTGCTACTCGCGTGGGCCGCATTATCCGCAAGACGCGAATCGATGAACTGCCGCAGTTGTTCAATGTGTTGCTAGGTGACATGAGCATGGTAGGGCCGCGCCCTGAGCGCCCCTATTTTGTCGACCAGCTTACTAACGAAATCCCTTTCTATGCCGTGCGCCACTCCGTCAAGCCCGGCGTGACGGGTTGGGCGCAAGTTCGCTATCAATATGGCGCTTCGGTCGACGATGCCGTGCAGAAATTGCAGTACGATCTTTATTACGTTAAGAACCACACCTTGTTCCTCGATCTGATGGTGCTTGCCGAGACCGTGCGTGTTGTCATGACCGGCGAAGGCGCACACTAAGTTTGATGTCAGGAGCGCTGCATCGAGTGGTATTCGATGCGGCGCTCCTTTGCTTTTGACTGCCAGTAATTCGTTTGGCATATATTTTCGGCCAACCATCTTCATCATTTTTCAGGAGAGCCTTCGCTCGATGGACGCCCATGTGACACAGATACATTTCTGGGCCTATGGTGCAGCGGCAATCGTATTTGGCGTGTTCGCGCTTTATCTTGGACTCGGATGGCGCGGCGGTCGGCTGGGTGCGCGCCTTCTCACAGCGGTTGCTTTGTCGGCGATTTGGGCCGCGCTTGCCTGTATGGAAGCGACTGCCTGGAGCGGCACTTTTATTGCACTGCTAGCGCAATTATTCGATTGGGCGCGGTTGGCGGCATGGTCGGTTTTCCTCGTCGGTTTGTTAGCGGTTGCAGCGCCGAGCGCGACGAGCGTTGAGCGGTTGCGTGGACTCAAACGCCTTGGCGGGTTGATCTTCGGTCTGGCGCTTCTGTCCGCGCTCTTTGGCGATCAGTTGAACATCACCGCGCGCTGGCAGATTTTTGTAACGCTGGTATTGAGCATCTGGTTGTTGGCATTGATCGAACAGGTCTATCGAAATTTCCCCGCCGGTTCGCGTTGGGGCATCAAGCCGCTGTCGGTTGGCCTGGCGGGAATATTTGCGTTCGATCTGTATTTGTACGCCGATGCTTTTCTATTCGGCCGTGTGGACATGGAAGTCGCTTCGATTCGCGGCGTGGTGCATGCGCTGGCAACACCGTTGGTGGCGATGTCGGCCGTGCGCAGCCGCGACTGGACTTTTCGCATTACGGTCTCGCGCGACCTGATATTTCACACGACAGCGCTTGCGGTGTCCGGCATTTATTTGCTGCTGATCGCCGCGGCAGGTTACTACGTGCGCTGGTTCGGTGGTGCGTGGGGACCAGCTATGCAGACGGCATTATTGTTCTGCGGCTTGTTGCTGCTGGTGCTGTTAGTGTTTTCGGGTTCGTTCCGGGCGCGTCTGCGCGTTTGGCTCAACAAGCATTTCTTCGCCTATCGATATGATTATCGGCACGCCTGGTTGAAATTTACGCAGGCGCTCAGCTCGCCGGTAATGGGACAGACACTGGAGCAGAGCGTCATCGGCGCGTTGGCCGATCTAGTTGAAAGCCCTAGCGGCGTGTTGTGGCTGCAAGATGCCGATGGCATTTATCATCCGTGCGCTCAGATCAATCGGCCCCCGATGCAAGGTGCCGAACCGGCCGAAGGTCCGTTTTGTCAGCTTCTGCATCAACGCGGTTGGATATTCAATTTGGAAGAATGGCGCAGTCGGCCGGAACGTTATGAAGCGTTGACCGGCGAAGCATCCAGGTCGATTCCCGCGTGGTTGTCCGAATGCGCCGATGCTTGGCTGGTCGTGCCGCTCATGTCGGGAAGCGAGATGACGGGATTCGTTGTGCTTGCGACGGCGCGCGTCCCCGTCGAAGTCAATTGGGAAGTGCTCGATCTGCTCAAGACGGCGGGCCGTCAAGCCGCGAGTTATCTGGCACAGGCTCGGGCTTTGGCCGCATTGCTCGAAGCGCAGAAATTCGATTCCTTCAATCGCATGTCGGCTTTCATCGTGCATGATCTGAAGAACCTTGTGGCACAGATGTCGTTGATGCTTAAAAACGCCGACCGCCACAAGAACAATCCCGAGTTCCAGGCGGACATGCTGCTCACGGTGGAAAACGTAGCCGAACGGATGCGCGGCCTAATGAACCAGCTACAGAATAAATCGCCTATTGAACAAAAGCGCGCCGTCGACATCGCCGCGCTGTGTGCGACGCTTGTACAGGCCAAGCATTCGAGCGGACCGCAATTGCGCCTTTGCGTGAATGAAGCGGCGAAAACGAACGTGCACGTTTTCGCACATGCGGAACGCTTGGAAAGAATCATTGGCCATGTCGTGCAAAATGCCATAGAAGCCACGCCGGAGCATGGTAACGTTGAGATCGCCGTTGACCAGGAAGACGGTAAGGTGCGTGTCGACGTGTGCGACACGGGTTGTGGCATGTCAGCCGAGTTCGTGCGCGAGCGCTTGTTTCGACCGTTTCAGACCAGCAAACACAACGGCATGGGGATTGGAGCCTACGAAGTGCAGCAGTATGTGCAAGAACTGGGCGGCAAGATCACGGTGGATAGCGAGTTGGGCCGTGGCACCCGCTTTACTATCCTGTTGCCCTTGAGCGATCGCGTCGAACGCGCTACAGCTTGAACCTGTGTGATTTATGACAGATACCACCAACCAAGACAAACAACGTCTGCTGCTGATCGTCGAAGACGATCCCGCGCTGCAAAAGCAGATGAAGTGGGCATTCGATAGCTTCGAAGCCGTGCTCGCTTCCGATCGCGAATCCGCCATCACGCAGTTGCGTCGTTACCAGCCAGCTGTGGTGACGATGGATCTGGGGCTACCGCCCGCACCGGATGATGTGAGCGAAGGCTTTCGTCTGCTCGACGAAATGCTGGCCCTGGCGCCCGATACGAAAGTGATTGTGCTTACAGGGCAGCACGATCGCGAGAACGCTGTGCGTGCAGTCGGCGCAGGCGCTTATGATTTTTTTGCCAAGCCTTTTGAACCGGAGTTATTGCAGCTGACAATCGACCGCGCTTTCCGTCTGTATGACATGCAGCAGGAGAACAAGCGATTGCAGGCGATGCAGACGGGCAGCGCGCTGGCTGGGTTGATCACGCGCGATGCGGGCATGCTGCGCATTTGTCGCACCATCGAAAAAGTCGCCACCACTAATGCAACTGTCATGTTATTGGGCGAAAGCGGTACAGGTAAGGAGGTGTTGGCACGCGGCGTGCACGATCTCTCCGCGCGCAAAAACGAACGCTTCGTCGCCATCAACTGCGCAGCCATTCCAGAAAACCTGCTCGAAAGCGAACTGTTCGGCTACGAACGCGGCGCCTTTACCGGCGCGGTCAAGCAAACGCCGGGTAAGTTCGAGCTGGCGCACAAAGGCACGCTGTTTCTAGATGAAATCGGCGACTTGCCGCATAGCCTGCAAGCAAAACTATTACGGTTTCTGCAACAACGCACGGTGGAACGCATCGGAGGCCGCACAGAGATTCCAGTGGACGTTCGCGTGGTATGCGCGACGCATCAAGATCTGAATGCCAAAATAAAAGACGGAAGCTTCCGCGAGGACTTGTACTACCGGCTGGCCGAGATCGTCATCGATATTCCGCCGCTGCGAAACCGCGATGGCGATGCCAGCTTGCTGGCCTACGCCTTCGTGCAGCGTTTCGGACAGGAGAACAAACGTTCTGGCATGGGTCTGACCGATGATGCGGTGGCGGCGATCGAGAACCATGCATGGCCGGGAAATGTGCGCGAACTGGAAAATTGCATCAAGCGCGCGGTTATCATGGCCGATGGCAATCGGATTTCGGCGGATGACATTGGGTTACAGGTGGCAGAAGAAGACATGGGCGCGCTGAATCTCCGCCAGGTGCGCGAAGATGCGGAGCGCCGGGCGGTGGTGCGTGTACTGGCCCGCGTCAACGGCAATATTGCGCGCGCTTCCGAGATATTGGGTGTAAGTCGTCCAACACTCTACGATTTAATGAACCGCTTCGGCATCCGCAAGGATGTTGTGCCAACTCAATAATTATTAATTTGTCATTTTTGCAGCGAGAGGGTTTCAATGACTCAAGCGTATAGCGTCCGACGCATTCAACGTTTGGCCCAGGTGTGTGCAATAGGCATGCTGCTGGTGTTGACTGCTTGCAACAGCAACAATCCAGCCAAACTGATCCAGTCCGCCAAGACCGCCATGGCCAAGCGAGACTTCAACACGGCGGCCATACAGATCAAGAACGTCTTGCAAAAGGATTCGGAAAATCCGGAAGCGCGTTTTCTGTTTGGCCAGATATTGCTCGCCCAGCACGATTCCGCAGGTGCCGCGCGTGAGCTACATAAAGCGCTCGATGCTGGTTATTCGGAAGAGGCGATCATTCCTGTGTTGACGCAAACGTTGGTCGACAGTGGCTCCGCAAAACAGGCGATCGACGAATTCGGCGCCAAGCAGTTGAAAGCGCCTTTGGCAGAAGCCGCATTAGAGACCGAGCTGGGCCGCGCCTACATGGCACAAGACGATGTGGCCAAAGCGGGAGAACGCTTTGATGCGGCACTCAAGTTGCAACCGGACAACGTCGCCGCGCAACTCGGATTGGCGCAGATCAAGCTGCGTGCAGCGGACGCCGATACTGCAATGGCGATCACTAACAAGATTCTGGTACAGCATCCGGACAGTCTGGAAGCCATGATGGCGAAAGGCGATCTGCTGCTCAGCCAAGGCAAGATCGATGACGCGCTGGCGGTGTTCAAGAGCGCCGTCAAGATCAAGTCCGACGATCAACGCTTGCTGGGTCGATTGGCAACCGTGCAAGTTGGCCGCGGCAGCCTCGCCGATGCAGAGCAAAGCCTTGCCGCACTGAAGAAGGTCGCACCCAACACCGTGCAGACTACTTATACGGAAGGTCTGCTGGCGCTGCGCGAGAAAAAATGGATTACTGCACGCGATGATGCGGCCAAGGTGTTACGCACGGTACCTAACCACGGTTTATCGCTAGTGCTCGCCGCGACGGCGAACATGCGTCTGGGCGACAACCTGCAGGCTCAGACCATGCTTCAACAGGCGATCGCCGCGCAAAAAGACTGGGCCGCACCGCGCAAGTTGTTGGTGGAGTCGTACATTGCTTCGCGCGACGCCGATTCTGCCCTGGACGCACTCAAGCCGTTGCTGACGCCCGACAAGCAAGATTCGGAAGTACTGAATCTAGCGGGGCAGGCCTACTTATTGAAGGGCGACTACGTACGTTCCACCGATTATTTCTCGCGCCTTGCAACGGCGAATCCTAGCAACGCGATCGTGCGCACGAGTTTGGGAATGGCACGCATGCAGGCGGGTGACGATGTGCGAGCCATGCAGGACCTCGAAGCGGCGACCAAGCTCGACACCAATAGTGATCAGGCCGAACTGGCGATCATCTCGGCTTACTTACGCAAGGGCGAGACGGACAAGGCGCTTGCGGCCATTGCGACGCTGGAGCAGAGGCACCCCGATAATCCATTGACATATGACATCAAGGGCCAAGCGCTGATCGTCGCAAAAAAATTGCCGGACGCGCGCGCCGCATTTGAGCATGCCTTGCAATTACAACCGGGCGATATCGGTGCGGCCGTGCAGTTAGCGCGCATGGACGTTGCAGATCAAAAACTGGACGACGCGAAGAAGCGCTTCGAGCACATGATCGAAAAGGAGCCGAAAAATATTCGCGCCTATGTGTTGCTGGCCGAACTGCAGGCCGAGAGCGGCGCCAATCCAAAGGATGTTCAAGCAACGCTCGATAAGGCTGTGAATGCCGATCCGACAGTCAATATTGCGCGTCTGGCGCTGGTGCAGTTTTATCTTCGAACTGGCGATGCCAAGCAGGCGTTAGCGACAGCGCAACAGGCTCAGGCGGCACAGCCAGACGCGCTGGAAGTTTTGAGCGTACTCGGACGCACGCAATTGGCTGCGGGCGATCCTCAACAAGCGGTGGCGACGTTCTCCAAGTTACAGAATCTGCAACCGCAAAGTCCGACCGCGCTCGTCGAATTGGCGGATGCGCAGCGCGCCGCAGGCGATAAGGACGCAACAGAAAAAACCTTGCGTCGCGCGCTCGACATGGCGCCTGATCTAGCCGATGCACAACAGCGCTTGGTTGCCTTGTTGTTGGAAGACAAGCGCGAAGCGGATGCACTGCAAGTCGCCAAGGATATGCAGAAGTCCAAACCGAATTCGGTGGTCGGCTATGCGCTTGAGGCGGATGTGCAGTCGGCAGGCAAGCATTGGCCCGAAACGGTCAATGCCTTGCAGCAGGCATATCAACGTGCGAAGTCGCCGCAAATCGTCATTGGCCTTTATGAAGCTTACATGATGGAAGGTAAGCAAGCCGACGCTCAGCGCATCGCAGCAGAGTGGCTCAAGGCCAATCCGAAAGATGCGGTGGTCCACAATTATCTCGGCGAACGCGCGATGACCGCCAAGCAATATCCAGAAGCGATATCGCAATACAAAGCCGTGCTCGCGGTGCAACCGAATTCGATACCGGTGCTCAATAATCTGGCATGGGTGGCAAACAAAGCGGGTGATCCTAAAGCTATCGACTACGCCGAGGCCGCTTTGAAAGCCGCACCGAGAGTGCCGCAAGTAATGGAAACGGTCGGTACCATCTTCGTTGAACACAATCAGGCGCAACGCGGTTTGGATCTATTGAAGCAGGCTTCGGCGATGGCGCCGAAAGCGGCCGAGATTCACCTGGGCTACGCGAGGGCGTTGGCCAGCACGGGCGACAAGGCGGCGGCGAAGAAGGAATTGTCCGCAGCGACCGATGCTGCTGCGGGTAACGCTAGTCTCAAGCGCGATATCGACGATCTCGCCAAGAGTTTATGACTAATAAATATTGGAACTTAGAACAGGAAGTATGAAATGACCACGATCGCCGTGATTGGATTGGGCTACGTAGGCCTGCCGCTCGCCGTAGAGTTTGGCAAGAAACACAAGACGCTGGGATTGGATTTGTCCGTCGAGAAGGTCGCTGCCTATCGGGATTATGTCGATCCAACTGGCGAAGTATCGACAGAAGATCTGAAGGCGGCTGTGCATCTCACATGCTCCAACGACCCGGC
>DASUGV010000027.1:0-2316 GCA_036273835.1 Rhodocyclaceae bacterium | reverse complement strand
CTGCGCCGCATGTACAAGGAGCAGGAAGACGTTTATTACTACATCACCGTAATGAACGAGAATTACGAGCATCCCGAAATGCCGGTCGGCGCAGAAGCCGACATCGTCAAAGGTTTGTACAAGTTCAAGGACGGCGCAAGCGGTAAAAGCAGCAAGGGTCCGCGTGTGCAATTGATGGGCTCGGGTACGATCTTCCGCGAAGTCATCGCCGCTGCTGAACTGCTAAAGAGCGATTGGAACGTCGAAGCCGATATCTGGGGCGCGCCGAGCTTCAACGAACTGGCGCGCGATGGGCAGAATGTTGTGCGCTGGAACATGCTGCATCCGCTCGAAGAAAAACGCGTGTCGCACGTCGAGAAAAAACTCAAAGGCGCGCAAGGTCCGGTCATCGCCGCGACCGACTACATCCACTTATATGCCGAACAGATACGACCGTTTGTGCCGGGCAAATATGTAGTGTTGGGCACGGATGGTTTCGGCCGTTCCGACACGCGCGAAAAACTGCGTCACCACTTCGAAGTCGATCGCCGCTGGGTTGTCGTGGCCGCATTGTCCGCATTGGCCGACGAAGGCAAGGTAGATCGCGAGAAAGTCGCAGCAGCATTGGTGAAGTACGAACTTGACCCCAACAAGCCGAACCCGATGACCGTGTAAGGAGCGAGGCTGGAGAAAATGTTCGGCGATATGACGAGAAAATATATGGCCGGAAAACTTCAACGCTTTATGCCTTATGCATCACAAGGAAAAAATAAATGAGCCAACTCATCGAAGTGAAAGTGCCCGACATCGGTGACTACAAAGATGTGCCGGTGATCGACGTATTGGTCAAACCGGGCGATACGGTCAAAGCCGAAGACGCGTTGGTGACGCTTGAATCCGATAAGGCGACGATGGATGTGCCCAGCCCCGCCGCGGGTGTGGTGAAGGAAATGAGGGTAAAGGTTGGCGACCGTATCGGCGAAGGCGCTTTGATACTAGTCCTGGAATCGGCCGTCGCCGCAGCGGCAGCCCCCGCCGCGGCCGTGGCTCCCGTTTCCCCGCCATCGGCTCCGGCCAGCGCAGCACCGGCACCGTCGATTACAGCGATGCCATCCGCTGGTGGCAGGGTCGAAGTCAAAGTACCGGACATTGGCGATTTCGAAAATGTCCCTGTCATAGAGGTATTTATCAAGCCCGGTGACGTCATTGCATTGGATGCCTCGATTGCCACGCTGGAGTCCGACAAGGCGACGATGGAGGTGCCTTCGACCGTGGCGGGTGTGGTCAAAGAAGTGCGTATCAAGGTTGGCGATCGGGTTGGCGAAGGCGCAGTTCTGGCGATTGTGGAAAGTGTCGCCGCTCCCGCGTCTGTCTCCGCGCCTGCGCCAGCGGCCGCACCGCCGGTTGCTGCTGCGCCCGCGCCGCGCGCGGCCGCATCGAATGCTTCCATGACAACCGCATCGACTGCGCCCGTAGCAACTGCACCCGCCGGCAAAGCGCACGCGAGTCCTTCCGTGCGCCGCTTCGCGCGCGAACTGGGTGTCGATATTGCGCTCGTGCCCAGCACTGGCCCCAAGGGCCGTATCCTCGAAGAGGATGTGCAGAATTTCATCAAAGGCGTCATGGCCCAGGTTGCGGGCGGGGGCTTGCAAATGCCGGCGGGTACCGCGGCTGGTGGCAATTTGGGTGGTCTTACCGTATTGCCGTGGCCGAAGGTCGATTTCACCAAGTTCGGATCTGTCGATACGCAACCGTTGTCGCGCATCAAGAAAATCTCCGGCGCCAATCTGCATCGCAACTGGGTGATGATTCCGCATGTCACCAATCATGACGACGCTGACATTACCGATCTGGAAGCTTTCCGTGTACTGTTGAACAAGGAAAACGAAAAATCCGGCGTCAAAGTGACGATGCTGGCCTTCATGATCAAAGCCGCAGCGGCAGCGTTGAAAAAATTCCCCACCTTCAACGCATCGCTCGATGGCGACAATCTGGTGATGAAGCAATACTTCCACATCGGCTTCGCGGCGGACACGCCGAATGGTCTGATGGTGCCTGTCGTTCGCGACGCGGACAAAAAGGGCGTCATCGAAATCAGCAAGGAGATGTCTGAGCTCGCCAAGCTTGCGCGCGAGGGCAAACTCAAATCCGATCAGATGCAAGGCGGATGTTTCTCCATCAGCTCGCTGGGTGGCATCGGCGGAACGTATTTCACGCCGATCATCAATGCGCCGGAAGTCGCCATCATGGGCGTATGCAAATCGCAAACGCGCCCGGTGTGGGACGGCAAGCAATTCCTGCCACGCCTGATCCTGCCCTTGTCGTTGTCATGGGATC
>DASUGV010000026.1:0-3317 GCA_036273835.1 Rhodocyclaceae bacterium | reverse complement strand
TGTGGTCGCTGCCATATTATTGGCATTTGGTTACGCGAGCGGCTATGAAAGATTTTTCCCCGACAACGTGTTATTCGGTTGGCTAATCACCACTCAATTTGCGTTGTTGGCGGGACAACAAATCACCAGGACGGCATTGCCGAAGCTGCTTGCGCAAGGTAACCAGGTATCAGCGGTTATCGTAGGCGGGAATGACATTGGCACAATGCTGGCGCAACAGTTCGTTAACAATCAGTATTTGGGCGTTCGCTTCGTCGGCTTCTTTGACGATCGCAGCCGGGAGCGTTTGAGCATGATCGGCGATCAACCCTTGTTGGGCTCACTCGCTCAACTCGCCAACTTCGTCAAGCAGCACCATATCGAACATATCTATTTGGCATTACCCATGGCTTCGCAGCCACGCATCCTCGATTTGCTCGACGAGCTGAAAGACACCACGACTTCCATTTTTTTCGTACCGGATATATTCGTCACAGACCTTATCCAAGGCCGCATGGATAGCATCAACGGTATGCCTGTCGTTGCGGTTTGCGAAACACCCTTCACGGGTTTCAATGGATTGACCAAACGCCTATCGGATATCGTCCTTGCCACACTGATTCTGATTCTGATTCTGCCGCTGCTACTGCTCGTTGCAATCGGCGTCAAGCTTTCCTCGCGCGGCCCAATCATTTTCAAACAGCGCCGCTACGGACTCGACGGTAAAGAAATCGTGGTGTACAAATTCCGCTCGATGGCCGTGCAGGAAGATGGTGCCATCGTACCGCAAGCCACGCGTAATGATATTCGCATAACAAAATTCGGTGCATTCATCCGCAGAACTTCACTCGATGAACTGCCTCAGTTCGTCAACGTGCTTCAGGGACGCATGAGCATTGTCGGGCCGCGCCCTCATGCCGTCGCGCATAACGAAACCTATCGCAAACTGGTCAAGGGCTACATGGTACGTCACAAAGTCAGGCCAGGGATTACCGGTTGGGCGCAAGTGAGCGGTCTGCGCGGCGAGACAGAAACGGTCGAAAAAATGCAGCACCGCATCGAGTACGATCTGGAATATTTACGCAACTGGAGTTTGAGTCTTGACCTATGGATCATCGCTAAAACAATGGCAGTGGTGATCAAGGACAATCGGGCTTACTGACGGCGGATGAATATGCGTAATGCATTTCATCATATTGCCTAGCCAAGAAAAACGCCCGCCCCTTGCGGGACGGGCGTTCCGTTTTCAGGTCTACTAATTAAACAGAGCGACGACGGGCAATAACACCGATCATGCCAAGACCTGCCAGCAACATTGCGTAAGTGCTGGGCTCAGGCACAGGAGCAATGGTGATGTTATCAAAGCCAAGGACTCCATCTTTGGACGAAATATTGATTTTATCTACATTTCCAAAAGCGGAACCCAATTGGGCCAGCGTCACTGTCTGCCCACCAAGAGCTGGCTTGAACTCACTAAACGAAGCACCAGAGACAGCTACGCCGTTAAGAAATCCGGTAATTACTAACTCAGGCACCGTCGAACTCGTGGTTGTCTTGCCGATGTATAGGAACAAACTGTCCAGCGCAAATGCAGCCCCCGATTGCTCCGCAAATGAAAAATTGTTAGCCGAAGTCTTAAAACCTGCCATCCAATTGCCAGAAGTTTGAGATGCAGTAGGCGTTGTGCCAAGAGGTGCCAAGTAATTGGAAACGGGATCTGCCGTGTTACCTGCGGAAGAATTGGCAGTCAGCTTAACCGAGTCCCAGAGTTGGAGGTTGCTTGTCAGACTGGATGTAAATATGAATCCATCATATCCGGTTACTGCATCAAGCAAACCACTATTGTTGGCGTTTCCTACAGCACCCAAGCTTGCCGCATCTTCAAAATTAAGTACCGTCGCCGCTTGCGCTCCTGCGATCGAAGCTGCAACAATCGTTACTGCAGCTACCATTTTTTTCATTTGAAACATCTTGACTCCCCCACATAAATTGTTTTTAAACGAATGACGGTCACAACCGTCTTCCAAAATCATAGCCGAAAATTCACAAAAAATAACAAAAAGGGCATGAGTTTATATTGCACCGACCATGATCCAGAAGGTACCGCTGCCCGAACTGCTCACCCGTCCAAACCTACCAAAGCCTGCCAAAACATACCCTTGGGCGTTTAAGCAACTATTGAGCCGAACCCTTATGAGGTTGATTCTTAATGAATTAGTGCTTTGCTTTTGACACTATTGTCAATTTCCTCGACAGCATTTTCTGGGAAACAAAGAAGCGATGTGAATGGGCATCTGGCGCAGCATAAGCCCTGCGCGTCCGCAGCGCTTTCGCTTAAAGGCTGAAACCCTTACCTGAATCTCACAAAGCAATATATGACATTTGAATTTATCAAATGCTGAATGGGAAAGGATTCTTACCTTCCCGTCCGGTTTGGAATGCCGGCATCGAACCGATCGGCGCGAGATGAACCGCAATACGCCGGCAAGCACGTTACAATCCGCTACAGTTCTTGCGGCTTAATCGACGAAGCCTCGTTTTGAGTGGGGTAATGCATTGCGAATCTGATTGGCTTTTCGAAATCGATTAGATCGTCGCCGCAAAAGGTATGACCTGATATGCAGCGACAGATTGGGTTTGCAAAGTAGGCGGACAAATCGAAACCGATTTTTGATGACAATCACTGGCGATCAGAAATTCCTCAAGCACATTAACCGGATGGCGCTGGTCAGGCTGATTCGTAGCCAGCCAGGTCAATCGCGTGCGGATCTGGCTGCGGTGACGGGACTGACGAAGTCGACCATCACGTTGTTGGCTCAGGAACTGATCGACGAAGGCTGGCTGACCGAAGATGAGGTGCTGGTCACAGGGAGCATTGGCAGACGCCCTACTCCACTTAGACTCGATACGAAACGCCTGGCCCTGATCGGTGCCGATTTGAATACGGGCTACATGGAAGTCGTAGCAACCACGCTCACTGGTGACGTCATTACGTTGGTTTCACGTACGTTCGAAGATCACGAAGTGCATGCGGTGATCACGTTACTGGCTCGTACCATCGCCGAGGTGGCTTATCGCCTGATCGACCAGCGCCGCACCATACTTGGCGTCGGCCTAGGTGTGCCTGGACCGGTCCAAGCGAGTAGCGGCGTTCTGCACTTCTCACCGAATCTAGGTTGGCGCGATGTACCGCTACGTGCTTTGCTATCGGAGGGACTCCAGCGGGAGGGGCTTGCGCAATTGCAAGTGTTTGTGCAACGGCGCGCGGCGTCGGCTGCGCTGGGTGAGGTCGAGTTCTCCAGTACGCCCGCAAAAGAACCTTTGCTTTACATCAATCT